>JBGSVX010000327.1:0-7342 GCA_041752795.1 Terrimicrobiaceae bacterium | reverse complement strand
TAAATCGGCATCCGAAACCTGGTTCCGCTTTGATCAAAATCTACGTGCGGGAAGTCAACTCTCCTGCAGAGGTTGCGATCCTCAGGATGGAGAAATCTCCCGTGCCGTTTTCCCATCTTGTCGAATTGGAATTACGAACGGCCATCCGGCTGAGACATGGACGCGGAGAGATTACGCTCGCAGAGCGTCGGGCTGTTTTGCAGAGCGTGGAACGGGATCTTGCCAAGGGAATTCTGTCGCGCCCCGACTACGATCTGGATGTTGTTTACTTCCGTGCGGAAACCATTTCCTCGAAACATGCTGCCGCCACTCTCGCTCGATCCGCCGACATCTGGCATGTTGCGGCCACTCTTGAAATCGGCTGCAAAGGATTTTCCTCTTTTAATGATCGCCAAAGAAAACTTGCGGCTCTTTCCAAACTCGACCTGTTTCCAGCCTGATCGGTAGAAAGACTTGGGGAATCATCCGGATCCAATGACCCAAAAACTCAGGCCGAGGTGAGGAGGGCAGCCATGGTGACCATGCCGACGATTTGGCCAGCTGGGTTCACGACGGGCAGGATGGATTCTCCACTGGATTTCATGATGTCCACCGCTTGCATAACAGGAAGTCCCGGGGGAATGACCGGGACCCGGCGCACGACGTGATGGAAGGGACGTCCGGCTTGGAGCAGAAGATCGGCGCGGTCTGCGATGCCGAGAGGACGCAGGTATTCGTCCACGACGGGGAAAACGCTCTGACCCCGCCCTGATAGGAATTCGCTCAAGCTCGCCGGTGGAAGGGAAGCGGGCAGCGTGTCGAACCGGGTGGTCATAAAATTTGCAACGACACTGCCGCCTGCGGATTCGAGAAATCGGGAATAGGCGAGTTCCTGCTGGGCGCCCGAAAACACGAACATGGCAATGAGGATGAGCATTGGGTTGCCACCAAGAAAACTCCACGCGGCAAAAAGAACCGCGATGGTCTGACCCACCCTCGCCGCGATGAGCGTGGCCTTGGAATGTTTCATTTTGATTGCCAGCAAGGCCCGCAGCACGCGCCCGCCATCCATGGGAAAGGCCGGAATCATGTTAAAAAGAATCAGCACAAGGTTCAACGAAAGCAGTTTTCCCGCGAGGCCGCCCTCCACTTGGTCAAAGCCGAACAGGTCCCAACTCCCGCGACCACTTAAAACGATGGGCAGCAGCGCGAGGCAAATGACCACATTCACGGCCGGCCCCGCAATGGCGATCACCAATTCTTGAATCGGATTTCTTAGCATGCGCTCCAAACGTGCGACCCCACCAATTGGCAGCAGGGTAATATCCGGAGTTCGAATCCCAAAAGCCCTCGCCGCAAACGCATGACCAAACTCGTGCAGCAACACGCAAAAGAACAGAAGCAGCACAAAAATCACCCCGCCAAGCGCAACTCCCCACCCGCCTTCGGCATAATAAATCCACCCGTAAAACAACAGGATCAGAAAAAAGGTGGCGTGAATTTTGACATCAATTCCTGCAACCCGCGCAATTCGGAAGGACCAACTCATAACTTCAACCCCTGATAGTCGGATTGCCACCGGAAGCAACCCTTCTTTGACCCGATTTTCTCAAATCCCGCACTGGCATCCGACAAAGGATTCGTGTATTGCCATGACCCATGAAAATTGTTGTCGCATACTCCGGCGGACTCGACACGTCCGTGCTTTTGAATTGGCTCAAAGAAACTTACTCGGCGGAAATCATCGCATTCTGCGCGGATGTGGGTCAGGCCGAAGAACTCGACGGCCTCGAAGAAAAAGCGCTCAAAACCGGTGCCTCCAAATGTTTTGTGGATGACCTGCGGGAGGAATTTGCGCGGGATTTTATTTATCCCATGATGCGTGCCGGCGCGATTTATGAGGGTCAGTATTTTTTGGGAACGAGCATCGCTCGACCACTCATTGCCAAACGCATGGTGGAAATTGCCTTGCGCGAAGGAGCCCAAGCCATCGCTCACGGGGCTACCGGAAAAGGGAATGATCAGGTCCGCTTTGAACTCACGGCGGCGGCTCTTGCGCCAAATCTGGAAATCATTGCCCCATGGCGGGATGCCCGCTTCCGCACAAAATTTCCTGGCCGTTCAGAAATGATTGCCTACGCCGAGGCCCACGGTGTGCCGGTCGCCGCCAGCTCCAAAAAACCATACTCCATGGACAGGAATCTCCTGCACATCAGCTTCGAAAGCGGAATTTTGGAAGACCCATGGTTTGATGCCAGTGCGCCCGAATGCCGGGATATGTACAAACTCAGCGTTTCCCCGGAAGACGCGCCGGATGTTTCCGAACTCATCGAACTCGAATTCGAACAAGGCAATTGCACGGCAGTTAACGGAACCGCGCTTACCCCGCTCGGCGTGATGGATGCCCTGAATGCACTCGGTGGAAAACACGGCATCGGGCGCGTGGATATGGTCGAAAACCGTTTTGTCGGGATGAAAAGCCGTGGCGTTTATGAGACCCCGGGCGGCGCCATCCTGCACTTCGCCCACCGTCAGATGGAATCTCTGACCCTTGACCGCGAGGTCATGCACCTTCGTGATTCGCTCATTCCGAAATACGCAGAACTCGTTTACAATGGATTCTGGTTCGCGCCCGAACGCGAAACTTTGCAGGCCTTCGTGGATCACTCTCAAAAAAATGTGACCGGCACCGTTCGCCTGCGCCTTTACAAAGGCAATATCACAGCCGCCGGCCGCAAGAGTCCGAAAAGCCTCTACAACGAACATATCGCCACCATGGAAGCCGACCCGACCCAGGCTTACAACCAAGACGATGCCACCGGGTTTATTCGGCTCAACGCCCTCCGCCTGCGGCAAAACAGCCGGGTGAATGGGTAGGAGTTTTAAGTTTTAAGAATAAAGTTTTAAGCGAGAACTGCGGGTCGCCTCGCTCTTAACTTTCCGGTCTCCGATTTTCAGTCTCCGGTTTTGGCTCACCCTCCGACGAACTCGGCGGAGTAGGTATCAAATTTTTGAACGGAGCCGACTTTCGGGGAGGACTTGAGGTCCCAGACTTGGTTTCCGACCAGGCCATTGGTTTGGGTGTCGTAAACCATCACGGCTTCTTTGCCATTGTTAAAGTCCTCTTTTTTGGTGCGGACCGCAATGTAACGTGATTTTTTTGGGGATTTTTTGGAGGCCACAGAAGCCTTGCGTTCGGCTTCTTTGCGCTCGGCAAGGTAGATGCGGGCGCGCTGTTCGGCAATTTTGCGCTGACGTTCGGTCGCTTGATGTTTGGCGATGATATAGGCCCCGCCGGCTGCAAGAGCCACGGCACCTGCCGTGACAGGGATGGTCACCGCTGGGTTCACCCCGGCCACGGCCAAAGGGATTCCGACAGCCAAGCCGGCCGCCGCTCCAAAAAGCCCGGCATTTTCTCCGGGAGTCAAATTTTCACAGGCTGTGCCAAGAAGAGCGATGGAGGCTGCTGCGGAACCGACTTTGAGGAGTTTTGCATTCATGGTTCCAGCGGAAATAGTTGATTCCGCTCTGACAGGCAAGGAAGAATGCAAGGAGACCCGGATGGAAATTCCCAGGAATCCGCCATGCACAAAAAATGTCGCACGTGTGACATTTATTGTAATCGAGGGATGGCGGGTGGGGTGGGTGTTCCGGCAATTGGGACTCAGCAGGTGGGGGATTTCAGGGCACAACGTCCACCGTAAACGCCCCATCCGAGTATTTGCGCAACCATGCCCGGCGGGGCCAGCCGGTTCCGGCGCCGGGATCTTCGATGTCAGGGGCAGGAAGGTCAGGGACGCCGAGGCGCTGCCCCTCGGTTTTGCCGAATGGGAATGTCTGATTGAACACATTTCCGTAGTGCACGACCGCACGTCCGGGCGACTTGGCCACAAGCCAGATATCGGCTTTGCGCAGGGGATTGCCACGGAATCGAACGTCCACAATTTCAGGATCCTCACTGGACATCGAAAGCTGATATCCGAATTTTAGGGGAATAATTCGCTCGGAGAGCACCCGCCGAGACTCCCCGACTTTCATGGTCACAGCCTTTGTTGTGTCGGGGGAATGACCCGGCAAATGGTAGTTGTAACCACATGCAGAAAGGCAAGCGGTGGCAACCAATGCGGAGAAAAAACGCTTCATGGCATTTTTAATATGCAAAATTGCACAGAACGATGCGAGCGCATAGTGTCTGCGGATGGAATGCAAATGGATTGAGCCGGCACCGGGGGATTTGACCGGGGTGCGGCGGATTGCCCGTGAGTTAAAAATCCCCGAGGCGTTGGCCGGGGTTCTATCCCGCCGGGGATGGGTGGACCCGGAATCTGCGCTGGCACATTTTGATCCCAAGTTGCGGGAGCTTTCGGCGCCGGAGCTTTTGGAAGGAGTTTCCGAGGCGGTTGAGCGCATTGATCGTGCCCTGCGAGGCAACCAACGAATTGCTCTCTATGGTGACTACGATGTGGACGGAGTCACATCGCTGGCCTTTTTGTCGCGCATTCTCAGGTCCTCCGGCGGCAAGGTGGACTGTTTTCTGCCATCTCGTTCCGAAGAGGGCTATGGGCTCAGTCCGGCAGGTGTGGAGAGGTGTTGCGAAGAATTTCATCCCGAACTTGTGATCGCCATCGACTGCGGGACAAACTCCGTTAGGGAAACCGCGATGTTCCGCGAGCGTGGCATTGACGTCGTGATTTTGGATCACCACGAGCCATCCGGCGAGCGCCCTGCCGCCATCCTCGTCAATCCGAAAGCCTCGGGAAGCCACCTTCGCTACTTGTGCAGCGCGGGCGTCGTTTTCAAAATTGTCCATGCCTTGCTCAAAAAATCCCCCAACCCGGAGATCGATCTTCGTGACTACCTTGATCTTGTGGCCATGGCCACGGTGGCGGACATGGTTCCTCTCACGGGGGAAAATCGCATCCTCGTCCGGCGCGGTCTGCTCCAACTCCCGAAGACGCGCTGGGTCGGACTTCAGGCTCTCATGGCGGGTGCCGACGTGGGGCCACGCCCCCGGGGTTCGGATATTGGTTTCCGCCTGGGCCCCCGGATCAATGCCTCCGGCAGGCTCGGCACAGCCTTGGAGTCCCTGCGTTTGCTGACCACAGATGACAGCCGGGAGGCCTGCGTGCTGGCGGCAAGTTTGGACCGCCAAAACCGGGAACGTCAGAGTGTTGAGCGCGAAGTGGCGACGGAAGCCGAGGAATGGGTTGCGCAGCGTTTTGACATCGAGCGCGACGCAAGCATTGTCGCGGGTTCCCGGTCATGGCATCAGGGCGTGCTCGGCATTGTCGCGTCCCGCCTCATGCGCCGTTACCACCGACCCACTGTGGTGGTGGGATTTGGGGAGGACGGTATGGGCAAGGGCAGCGGGCGCAGCGTGGAGGGATTTTCCCTTGTCGAGGCCCTCACGAATTGCTCCGCCCTTCTCGAAAAATTCGGGGGTCACGAACTCGCAGCCGGCCTCAGCATTCATGAAGACCGATTCGAAGCCTTCCGGACCGAGTTTGAAAAATACGCGCGCAGCGCGAGCAATGCCGAGATGCTGACCCCACACCTCCGACTGGATGCGGACATCCGGCTTTCCGAAATTGATGAGTCCTTCCTTGATGCCCAGGATCGTTTGGAGCCATTCGGCAATGGGAATAGTCAGCCGGTCTTTTTGGCACGAGCCATTGGCCCCACGGGCACTCCACGGATTCTCAAAGAAAAACACTACCGCTTGGAATTTGCTGAAAACCGGAACCGCCTGGCGGCCATTTTTTTCAATGGAGCGGAAAATCCCCTGCCTCGCGCTCCATGGGATGTGGCCCTGCGGGTTGAACGAAATACGTATCAAGGCCGCGACGAACCGCAAATTCATGTGGTCGCCATCCGCTCCGCAAGGTAATGCCCGAGGCTGCAACTCCTCTCACCGATCTGGACTGGGTCCCGGCCAATCGTCTTACCCCCCTTTCGAAGCTCGGACTCCTGACTCTTGCCGACTTGATCCGCCACTACCCGCGCCGTTACGAGGACCGGCGTTCATTCGGTCAGTTCCCGGACTCCGCCATGGACGAACCGGTGTGCATTGCCGGGCATGTCGCAGCCACGTCCATCAAGCGATTCGGTTACAAACGCGGGGCCTACGAAATCACTTTGGAAAATGAATCGGGCTCGGCGTTTTCCCAGCCGGTGATCTGCCGATGGTTCAACATGTCATGGATGCAAAATGTGCTGATGACCGGTCAGTCGCTCGTCATCTATGGCAAACCCAAAATGCGGGGACGTCAGGTCATCATCGATCACCCGGAATACGAAATCCTTGAGGAAGACGATGAAGAAGAATCCCTTCACATGCGACGCATCGTGCCGGTACATCCCGCAGGGGAAGGCATCACAACACGCATGCTGCGAAGCCTGATCCACCGGGCTCTCATCGAGTGCGATTTGACGGGCATCTGTTTTTTGAAAGAGGAAAACGCCATGGCGCCCGATGCCCTCAAAGCCGTGCATTTCCCGGAGAGTCAGGATCAGGCCATGGAAGCAAGGAAGCGCCTTGCGCTCGACGAATGTTACGCCATGCAGATTGTGGTCCATCTTCGACGGCAGGAATGGGCAGCTCGCGAAGGCGAACCCAAACACTCCGGCGACCTGCTTCCCCGCCTCCTGCAATCCCTGCCATTTGAGCCCACCGCGTCGCAACGGGAAGTCATGACTGACATCGCGCGTGATTTGGAATCCTCACGGCGAATGAATCGCCTGCTGCAAGGAGATGTCGGTTCAGGCAAAACGTTGGTGGCCCTTGCCGCCATCGTGCAAACCATCGATGCCGGATTTTCCGCCGCCATCATGGCACCCACCCAGATCCTTGCTGAGCAACATCACGCCACGTTTGAACGCCTGTTGAGCCCCCTTGGCATTCCAGTTCACCTGCGCACCGGATCACGCAAATCCGCCGGAGAACCAATATTTTCCGACTGCCCTCCCGCCGTGGTTGGCACACATGCCCTCCTCTTCGAAGAAGATTCCGCTTTTCAACCCGGACTCATCGTCATTGATGAACAACACAAATTCGGAGTCCTCCAACGCGCAAAACTCGCGGGGCTCTCCAGTCGGCCGGATGTGCTTGTGATGACAGCAACCCCCATCCCACGAACTCTTGCCCAGACCTTTTACGGAGACCTTGACGTTTCCATTCTCAAAGAAAAACCCGCAGGCCGCGGAGAAATCAAAACTGTCGTGCGCCCGGATTCCAAACTTCCGGATGTTGCAGATTTTATCAAAAAACACCTCCACAAAGGACGCCAAGCCTACATTGTTTACCCGCTCATCGACGAATCAGAAAAACTGACGGCCAAAGCAGCGGTCGCGGAATTCGAAAAAT
>JBGSVX010000326.1:0-2301 GCA_041752795.1 Terrimicrobiaceae bacterium | reverse complement strand
ACTTTCCAGTTACATCCAAGACAAAGGCCAGTGGCCGCAGGCACCCGAGGGGCTCTGGGAGGCAGAGGATGAGGGGCCATATGAAGATTGGTGGATTGAAGCCCTCACTCCCTACGGCGGGGAACCTCGTGTCTGGCAATGCCCGACGATTACCCGGGTTGTCGCTCAAACCTCACCGGATGGCAGGCCTAGGATGCATTACGCTCCGACTCCTTTTGACGAAAAGCCATTCACGCCATTTCGTTGGGCGACCCAACCATGGCTTATTGAAATTGGCAACATGCACGGACGAGGAGCCCACATTATTTTTCCCGACGGATCAATCCGGGTCATGGACGATATTGTGAAGTTTCAAGATTAGGACCAGACGCCGTGGACGGTATCCCTCCGCAGCCAAGCGTGATGGGGAGTCAATCCTTGGAGGGACCGCGTCCCCGATGTCCGGTCCAAAACATCCGTGTGGCGAAGCCGCGGAATTTTCAGTTTTGACAGAGAGCGGAAGTTTCTCTCTTCTCATTCCGAATCGGCTGAAGTCGTTTGAAGAGCCGGGTCATGAAATCATCTTTTCCATCCAAAATGAAATCCTTCTCCACATTCTTCTCAAGAAACGACCACTGGCTTTCCAAGAGTCTTGGCGTTGTCCTTGCATTGAGCCTTTTCAGCGGTTGCACGCTTGTGAGGCTCCGCCAGGAAGACAAGCAGATCACGAAAACCGGGATTCTGGTTGCCCAGCCCCAAGGATTTCCAAAAGAAGATCCGGTTTATGTGATGGCCTTCAAAAAGGGAACCAAAGCAAATCCTCTTGGGAGCGAAAAAGTTAAATCCGGCGGACTTGCGCTGTTTGGACTCCGCCTGGGAAATGATTATGATTTGGTGGCCTTCGGGGATTTGAATGGGAATCGGTGGCTTGACCACAGTGAGCCCCAGGCCGTGGCTCTTGCGCAGAGTCCGACGCCACTGGCCGAGCCGAATTTGCAGGCCCGAATTGTGAAGATGGTGCCCTCAACCAATCACTACGGAAGTTATGTCGGGGTTGAAGTTCCCAAATCGCTTGGAGCGGCTATTCCCTTTGGTTGCGGGGAAATTGCCAAGGTGCAGGATCCGAAGTTTGCTCCGAAAGTCGGGACAGATGGTCTCTGGCGGCCGGAGAATTCCCTGAGAGAAGGAAACCTCGGCCTTTATTTGACCGAGCCTTACGATCCCTCAAGGACCCCGGTTGTTTTTGTGCATGGTATTGGCGGCTCACCACGGGATTTTGCAAAGTTGATCCCGGCGCTTGATCGCAAAAAATTTCAAGCATGGTTTTTCGTGTATCCCTCCGGCTTTCGGTTGGAAAAAGCTGCGACCGCGCTGGCTGAGATTCTGTCCATTGTGATGGAGAAACATCACTGTGGTCAGGTTCACATAGTCGCACACAGCATGGGTGGGCTCGTTTCCCGCGCAGCCATTTTGAAAATGGCCGCCTCCGAAGGAAATCACCGGGTGAACCGATTTATCAGCATCTCGACTCCCTTTGGCGGATACGAGGCCGCCAAGTCCGGGATTCGTCACCTCAAATATCCCGTGCCATCATGGATTGACATGGCACCCGGCAGCGATTTCCTCACAGCCCTCTGGAAACAACCGCTTCCTTCCCCGACAAGGCATTGGTTGATGTTTGGATATGACACCAAACAATTGCCATGGCTCAGCCTCAACAATGACCAAGTCGTGGACCTGCAAAGTTCTCTCTTCATTCCTGCGCAAGAAGAATCTGTTGCTGTGTTTGGCATCAAACGCAGTCATGAAGACATTCTCTTCAGTCCGGAGACCGCGAAGAAAATGAATGAATTTCTATTGGTGAAGTGAGGCCGGACGGCTGAAGCGAAACATTGGAAAAATAAGAATTTTTTCGGCAGGAGGCAGATTTAAGAATGATGATTATTGATTTGTGAGTTTTGAGGGTTAGGCGCAGTCAAAACATAGGTAACACTTTTGGTTCAATACATCGGTAACACTCGTGTTGGGTTGAGTTACAATATCTTGGGTTTGGTGTGCGGGGTCAAGGAAGCGTCTTTTTTGCCTTCGGAGCGTAGCGGAGAAGGCCAAAAAGACGCCGCGCCCGAGCTGGAGGGGTGGCCGGGCGGCGGACTTGTGGCCTTGAATGCGGCAGTTTTCGGATCGATGTGGGGTGGCCCCGATTTTCAGACCAGCAGAAGCATAAAATAAGCTATGGAATGCGGGAGTGATTTGGTTTCTATGCGTTGATTCTGGAGGCGTCAACCTCCGTGTCGAGAGGTGCTCCGATTTTTTTGCTCTGGA
>JBGSVX010000325.1:0-4866 GCA_041752795.1 Terrimicrobiaceae bacterium | reverse complement strand
AAACTCAAACTCCTGCCCCTCTTCGCCACCCCTCCCAAGTGGGCCGCCTTCCCCTCCGGAGCACAGCTGTAGCCCGAAAAATATCGGACCCCCTGTGTTTATCGGCCCTTCAGGCCTTCCGCCGGGGAAGTTAGGCTAACTATTTGTCGGCGCGACTTAACCCAATTCATGAAAAATCTACTTCGAATTTTCTCCTGCTTCGCAGTCATTGCCGTGCTCCTATCTTCCGCCCTCACTGCCCGTGCAGTGTGCAATGGGGACCAAGACGTGCCGGTAAACCCATCCGGCGAGGGGCCTGCACCAAAACCCACTCCGAAGCCAACGCCCACTTCACCCAAATAATTTCATCTTCCCCCCGGAGCGATTCCCATGAAAATGCTCCAACTCGTCAAAACTGTAATTCTTACAGCCTCAGCTCCCTTTCTTCTTTCGCTCACGACCTACGCAATACCCTACAACATGGGTGTCACCCCGCCCAAAATGGATGCTCTTGGAGCGTATGGAGACATCATGGCAGTGGACGAATTCCGTGAGGCTGATTTTGGCGGCGGCCTGCGCCTTCCATTGCGTTTCATTTATCAGAGTGCAGACCATTCACAAAATCCATACGGTTGGGCAGGATTTCGACTAAGTGCTCTCGAAAGTCGGGCACTGCCAGCGCAAACGGGACTCTTCGTGGTCTATATGCCAAGCGGAGATGTTGAGTATTTTCGCCTCAAACCTCCAGTTAATGGGGAATATATTTGGAAAAACAACAATGATACTTGGACGGGAGCAACCACCGGAGGGTGGGGAGACTTCACCATCACCCGCTGGGACGGATGGGAAATTGAATTTCGGAATACTCTCATTTACCGAATGACGACAGACAAAGGGCGTGTGCTCAGATGGACATACGATTCAACAAATACCACTCTTGTCACCAGCATCTACGAACCCGGCGGCCTCACCGCAGTAACCGTGGACATCACAAGCGATGCCCTCAAAATGTACGGAAGCTCCACGCTGCGTGGCGCCCATGCCATCAATGTGAATGGAGACAACTACGTTTTTCGTTATCTCAATGGCACTCTGAAAGATATCGAATTTCCCGATGGTCGGAAGACGCAATGGCTGTTTGAGGAGTTTCCCGATTCGACGAGCCGCCTCACTCTCACACAGGAGAGCGGATTTTGGAGAAGCTGGGTCTTCCATTCCATCACAAAAAAGGGAATCACCGATGATGTCTGGAACTTTACGATCACTGGAGGGGAGCCAAATGAGGAAGGGCTGATTTTTAACCGTCCGGAATCCATGCGGACGCGAATGGCCACTGGGGAATACGAATCATGGAATTACACGGCTCAGAATTCTATTCAAACAATCCGGGATGCACTCGGCGTTGTCACGGTGACCTACCGCTATAAAACCCCCGGTCGCCTCTACAACAAAGTCTTCAAAGTCGACCGCAATGGCACCGCCGTCTGGCGTGGTGTTCATGATGCCATCACAGGAGATCTCCTCGCCAGCTACGATGCCAACAACAAGATGTCAGAGTTTGCCTACGAGCGTTTTCCACAATCCAGCGAATTCCAACCGCCCCAAAAAGTCACAATCACGGACCCCATGGGCCGCACCCGCAGCATTGAGCGGGACATTGAAGGCAATATCATTGAAGTGGTCGATGCTGCCGGGGTCAAACGCAAGTTGGAATATGATTCACAAAACCGGCTTACCCGTGTCAAAAACGCAGCGAATGAGGTGCTTCAACGGTACGTCTATGGAGACAAGGATCAAATCCTTGAAAGTTACGATGCCTTGGCGAATAAGACATCCTTCGCCTACTCCCAACACCTCGGCAATCCGCTCCTGACCCAAGTCTTCACCCCGGAAGGGCGTGAGTCGGGCATTGGTTGGGACGACAAAGGCCGCATGACCAGCCTGCATATGCCCTCAGGTGCGCAATGGCAATACACGTATGTGGACAACTGGAGTGTTGCAGCAAGCGTCCGAGACCCTCTCAACAAAACCACCTCCTTCGAATACGATGGCCGTTTGAATCGGATCAAGACGACCGATCCGCTGAACCGCATCACCGAGGTTGTTTATGATGACATCGACCTGCCGTCCGAGGTCAAAAACGCCCTCAATCACACGACCACCTTTGAAAACAATGCCGAGGGTGACATGAAAAAACTCACCGATGCCCGCAACAAGACCTACAATCTTGCATGGAGCGATACCTCGGAACGCAGTTCTCTCACATGGCCGGACAGCACTCAGCAGACGAATGTCTTCGATGGAAATCGGAACCTCACCCTATGGAAATCCAAAGGGAACATCGGAATCATCGACATCCATCGTAACGATGCCGCAGAAATCACCGGCACGACCTGGACCGCCGGAGCGGAGAGCGGGAATTCAACCTTCACCCGCAACGGACTGGGTCAAATCACTGACACATCCGCTACAACAATGGGCCTCACCGTGGCCCAGAGCCTCGGCTACAATGCGGAGGGGCAGGTTTCCAGCCTTAGCCAAACGGTGGGCAATGTCACCCGCAACGCAACAATCACCTACGATTTGAATGGCCGCCTCAGCACACTCACTTACCCGGCGGGATTTGTGATCGCCTACGCATACAACAATGACGGCCAAATCGAGACGATCAAAAAGGATGGCACCACCATTGCTACCTATGCCTATGACACCGGAGGTCGCCTCGCGACCCGCACTCTCTCAAGCGGAGTGGTTACGACCTACACGTATGATGCCGCCGAACGGCTGGATTCCGTCACGGTGAGCCAAGGCAGCACTGTCCTCTGGGCCGAGCGCTATGGATACAACAATGCCGGAGAACGCATCTACACCCTGCAAGGTGCCACCGGCACTGTGGGCGATGCCTACTGGCTTGATGCGACCAGCCAGCTTCGCGGTGTCAAATATGGAGTGGCAAATGCCAGTGCGGCGTATTCGGGGATTTCAGCGAGCACGTATTCGGAATGGACGTTTGACCAGACCGGAAACCGGATTGGGGAAACCGGAAATGGCGGAACAAAGAGCTATGCCGTCAACGACATTAACCAATACACGTCAGTGACCGGGGTTTCTTCGCTTGGCTATTCCACACGCGGCGACCTCACGCAATTCGGAGATTGGACTTACACCTATGATGCCGCCGGGAACCTCATCCGAGCCCACAACACACAAAGCAATCTTCTGGCCAAATATTGGCGAGATGCCAGCGGTCATCGGGCTGTGAAAGATGTCGATGGAGAAAAATCCGTGTTCTTCAACCTTGGCACGATGCAGTTGGAGGCCTACGATGTTGCCACCGATATGGCCAGCAGCACGATCCTTGAGCCAGGAATTGACCGCCCACTTGCGGAGGTGTCGTCCTCTGGTACGCTGACTTTCTATCACCAAGACTGGCTCGGCAATGTGGCAATGCTCACAAATCCTGCCGGGGCAAAAGTGCAAACCTACACCTATGATGTTTGGGGTAAGCCGACTGGCTTCGACGACTCAGGTGCTTCAATCACACCAGGAAATTTCGCCTCCCGCTTCCTGTTCACTGCGCGGGAATATGACGTCGAAATCGGGCTATATCACTACCGCGCTCGGGCGTATTCGCCGACGCTGGGACGGTTCATCCAGAGTGATCCGATTGATTTTTCTGCCGGGGATGTGAATGTCTTTCGGTATGTCTCAAATAATCCCGTTAAACTCGTTGATCCTTTTGGACTTCAGGACAGCGATTCTGTTCCACCACCATTTGGTTTCGAGGCGGGTGAAGCAATAATAAAAGCCATTATAACCATTATCGAATATGAGAAGACAAAGCCTAAGCCGTCGCCGACCCCAAATCCAGAGTGTGATAATGAACAGCCAACTCCTAATCCCACTCCGAAGCCAAGTCCCCAGTTGCCCAAGCCTCCACCTCTTAATGGCCCGCGCCCTTCAACTCATCCTACTCCGGTTGTGCGGTAGCATGCAAGAAAAGCTTCTCTTCCTAAGATGATTAAGCAGGTTAGCTTATGGATACCATCCCACTTTAAAGCTTATTTTTACAGAACGCCTTGGGATTTTTGTCTCAGAGTTACCTTTGAGGCGTATTTCTTATCCTTTATTGTCAATAGAAGTCTGAGATATTTAGGCGTCCCTAAAGGATCGGGCATAGATTACGATCTTAATTTTTCCCTGTTGTGCATTCTTCTGATTTTTGTAGTGCCTATTATTGAAACTTTGATTTTTCAGTGCTTACCCATTGGTGTTCTAAGACTCTGCAAAGTAGGATTTTCTTGGCAGGTATTTGCGTCAGTAGCGTTGTTCTGTATTGCGCACACACTCAAAGGAGTTGGAGTCGCCATATCAGTGGGAGTGGTTGGTGGTTTTTATTTGGCTTTTACATACGCATTCTGGATAAGACGCTCGTTTTGGACGGCATTTTGGACAACGTGTGTTTCACACATGCTAAGAAATGCGATTTCTTTAACGATTGGAATTTTAGCTCTGCGCTTTAATTTGCACTTTTTGCTTTAGTAAAGCTGCCTTAGCGTTGTCCTCGAAGGGACCGCAGTTCTCTCACATGGCCCGACAGCAGTCAGCAGACGAATGTCTTCGATGGCAACCGGAACCTCACCCAATGGAAATCCAAAGGGAACTTCGGAATCATCGATATTCACCGCAACGATGCTGCAGAAATAACCGACAACAGCCGATGGGGTCGGGCCTGAAGGCACTAACTTAACCCCACTTCGCGGACTGGAAGCGAAAATCGACTATTTTCAGCCCTCCGAGGCCCGCAGACCCGCTTAAATACAAGGGGGTGGTCTCCAAAAGGGCCTGTAGTGCCGACCTACCCCCTTGCGCGTTTGATGGGTGAAC
>JBGSVX010000324.1:0-3135 GCA_041752795.1 Terrimicrobiaceae bacterium | reverse complement strand
AAACTCAAACTCCTGCCCCTCTTCGCCACCCCTCCCAAGTGGGCCGCCTTCCCCTCCGGAGCACAGCTGTAGCCCGAAAAATATCGGACCCCCTGTGTTTATCGGCCCTTCAGGCCTTCCGCCGGGGAAGTTAGGCTAACTGAAGAATTCAGAGGACCAGCCCTTACAGCAGCCCGACCGGGTCCACATCGACGGCGACAAACACATCTTCCGGCATGGGGAGGGCGTCCATGATTTTGCGGACATGACGCGACAGGGCGCGGCCAGAGGGGCCGCGGAGGGCAACTTGGAAGCGGTGGTAGGTTTTGGCTTTTGCCAAGGGAGCGGGAGCGCTTTCGCCGCAGACGGCTCCTTCCGGGAGGTCCACTTTGAGTTTGCGGGAAATGGTCAGAGCGCAAAACTCGGCGCGTTCCACGGATTGGGAGCGAATGGTGATCATAACCATCCGGCGGTAGGGGGGAAACCCGAAGCTGGAGCGGAACTCCAGTTCCTGTTCCGCGAAGCCTTCGAAATCGTGCTGACGGGCAAATTGAATTGACGGGCTGAATGGCGTGTAGGTTTGCACAAAAACTTCGCCCTCCACGTCTCCGCGCCCGGCCCGGCCTGCTACTTGGGTCAGTAATTGAAACGTGCGCTCCCCGGCGCGGAAATCCGGCACGTGGAGTCCAAGGTCTGCGTTCACGATTCCGACCAGCGTGACATTCGGGAAATCGAGGCCTTTGGCAATCATTTGGGTGCCTATGAGAATATCGATTTCGCCCTGACGAAAGGCTCCGAGCGTTTCCCGGTAGGCATTTTTTTTGGTCATGGAATCCGCATCCATCCTGGCGATGCGGGCTTTTGGGAACAGGCGTTTGACGGCATCTTCCACCTTTTGGGTTCCTGTGCCGGAAAACCGGATTCCGGGATCCGCGCAGGAAGGACATTTTTTGGGAGCCTTTTGGGAGTGCCCGCAAATGTGGCAGGCGAGAGAGCCTGCATCGCGGTGATAGGTGAGGGACACGGAGCAGTTCGGGCACTGACAAACCGCCCCGCACGCATTGCATTGCAGCGATGTCGAAAATCCCCGGCGATTCAAAAACAGAATCGATTGTTCGCCTTTGCTGATTCGGGATTCGATGGCAAGGGTTAGAGCCGGTGCCAGAATCGAGTCGCCACCTGCACCGACGCGGCGCAGATCAAGGATTCGCAGCACTGGCATTTTGCGGTCATCCACCCGAAGGGGCATTCTCACCAGTCGGTATTTTCCTGTTTCAGCGTTGTGCCAACTTTCCAGCGAGGGCGTCGCACTGCCAAGCACGATGGCGCATGGTTCATTTTTTGCACGCAGCACGGCAAGGTCCCTTGCGTGGTATCTTGGGGCCTCTTCTTGTTTGTAGGATGTCTCGTGTTCCTCATCCACAATGATGACTCCCAAATTGTCCAACGGCGCAAAAACCGCACTGCGCGCACCAATCACGATACTGGCCTGACCTGAATGAATTTTGTGCCATTCGTCCCGGCGTTCTCCTTGCGAGAGATGACTGTGAAGCACGGCGACTTCTCCCTGACGGTCGGCAAACCTCGCTTTGAAACGCTCGACCGTTTGCGGGGTCAAAGAAATTTCCGGAACCAAAACGAGGGCCGTTTTGCCTTTTCCGAGCGCCTTGCGGATGGCCTGCAAATACACCTCGGTTTTTCCGCTGCCTGTGACGCCATGGATCAGAATGGGCAATGCAGAAGCGGGTGAGGTCATGGCCTCCTCCACGGCAACAAGCGCGTCCTGCTGGGTTGGGTTCAGGGGAATGTCAGTCGTTGGTAAAAACGATTCGGAACCGTAGGGGTCGCGCCAGACGGGAAGGGAATGGATTTCCAGCAATTTGTTTTTGACCATCGTGCGGATGATGGCCTCGCTTGCTCCCGACTGATTCAACACTTCGGCAATTGGGATTGGAGACGATTGCTCCAACAGACAATCGATGACTTCCGCCTGACGTGGCGCCCGTTTCGTGAGGTCCTCCAGTTCGGCGTCCGTCAATTTTCGTGCAAGCGAAAGATGGCGAACAACCTTCGCAGAGACATCCCCTGACCTGACTGCTTGAGGCAGGACGCAGGCCATAGAGGCCTCAATCGGGCAACAATAATATTCCGAGATCCAGTGGGCTAATTTGAGCAGTTTGGGGCGAATGAGCGGGGTCTCACCGATGACATCCAGCAGGGCACGAAGACTGCGGCCTTCCTCCTCTTCCCGAACGTCCACCACTGTGCCAACAACACTTCGCGAGCGAATGGGAACACGGACCCGTGCGCCGGGACTGACACGGGACACAAACTCCTCGGGAATTTGATAATCCAATGCACGATCCCCGGCTCGTTCAGGAACGACCACGGCAACTCGAATCATAAATCGGAATTTGTCAGTTTCCTGACGATGCGGAAAGCGAAACCGATCCCAGTCAATCGATTCCTCCTTCGCAGGTAGCATGACTTCGGTGTTGAACGCGGAAAGGCTACGCCATACAGATTCTCCTGGTCAGGAGCGGCAGAAAAAATTTCTCCATCATTTTCTTCTGTTTGTTCTCGTTCAAATGTGCTTAGAAGAGCAGCATGTCGGCAGTTGCCTCACCGTTCTTGCCTTTCCCGATTCACGCGTTTCTTCGGAAACTGCGCGGGCTGCTCAGCCAGAAATGGCTGCTTGGAATCTGGACGGTTGGTATCTTTGCGTTTCTTTATATCCCGATTCTCCTGCTCATAATTTTTTCCTTCAACGAATCGAAGTTGAATATCCGGTGGGAGGGTTTTTCGTTGAAATGGTATGCCGAGCTGTTCAAAAATCAGACCCTTCTCAATGCGTTTTATAACAGCATGATTGTGGCCAGTGCGACCACCGTGCTCGCGACGGCGCTTGGGACGATCGGTGCATGGATGCTGTACCGCTACCGGTTTCCATTTCAACGGGGCATCGGATTGCTCATTTTTATCCCGATGGTGATTCCCGAAGTTTTGATGGGGGCCAGTTTGTTGGCACAGTTTGTGCATCTCATGAGCCTTCCACTTGGTCATCTCACTTTGATTATTGCCCATACAACGTTTTGTTTTCCATTTGTGCTGGTTGGCGTGCAGGCGCGGCTTCAGGGCATTGATCCTGCACTGGAG
>JBGSVX010000323.1:0-4849 GCA_041752795.1 Terrimicrobiaceae bacterium | reverse complement strand
AAACTCAAACTCCTGCCCCTCTTCGCCACCCCTCCCAAGTGGGCCGCCTTCCCCTCCGGAGCACAGCTGTAGCCCGAAAAATATCGGACCCCCTGTGTTTATCGGCCCTTCAGGCCTTCCGCCGGGGAAGTTAGGTTAGATAAATGCAATGGGCATTCGGCGGTTCTGACAAGCAGAACCCTCCACCGGAGGCCTTGTGGCGATGGTGGCCCCATTTTATTGTGCCTCCAATGGAGGGTCCTGCTCGTCAGGACCGTTCTGCATTCGTTTGGCCCCACAATCACCCTAGCGAGCCGGCTTCCTGCGCATCCGGTGATGCCGGTCGTCGGATTGCCCGGACCAATCTACTGTGCAGCGATGCGGAGGAGACAAACAGAAAGGACGTTCCGACAAGCAAGAGGAACTGGGCATCGAGGCCCCGGCCATTCGCGGCTGCAAAGCCGAAGATGCCAAGGCACATTATGGCTGCCGTGATTTCGCTGCTTGAGGAAACCGGACGGTGGGCTTTGTAGCAGCGTCGTTTTGTGTCTCCCTGTTTCGGGGTGCGGTGGAAGGGAGTTGTCTTTTTTGCAATGGCTTCCATGACGGCTGTTGAATTGGAAATGGCGAGCCCGATGCCGGACAAAATGAGGAATGGCAGACGCAGGAAACGACCCGGCCAGTCCGGGTGTAGGAGGCATTGACCGCTTGCGTAAAAAGCCGTGGGCGCAAGCGACAACACAAAAACCGGAAGCACCAGAAGTTTCCACATGGTCTCATTTCCAAAGGATGGGGTGATGCAAAGCATCAGGGCCGAGGCGGCAGCAAACAGCAAAATGATCGGGTGAATCGCGTAGTGGGTGAGGTGGAACCACGCTTGGATTTTTGTCATGAGAGGCAGGTCGGCGCGGAACAGAGGAGGAACAAGCTTTAGGGCTGCCTGAATAGACCCTTTGGCCCAGCGAAATTGCTGACTCCTGAATGCGGCCACGTCGCCGGGGAGTTCGCCCGGTACCACGACTTCCGGCAGATAAACGCCTTTCCACCCTCTCAACTGGGCACGGTAGGACAAGTCAAGGTCCTCGGTGAGCGTGTCAGCCGTCCAGCCGCCTGCATCCACGATGGCCTCTTTCCGCCACACCCCGCAGGTGCCATTAAAATTCATGAACAGGGAGCCTCCTCCTCCCCGCGCTCCTTGATCAATCGCAAAATGACCATCAATGCCCACCGCCTGCGCTTTGGTGAGCAGGGTTTCATATTCATTCAAATGACCCCATCGCGCCTGGACCCATGCAGTTTTTGGCATCGCGACCAAATGAGGAATCGTTTGTAGTAAAAAGTCGGTTGGGGGAACGAAGTCCGCATCAAAGATAGCAACAAACCCGGTCTCACACCGACCCAACCCCTCCGCGAGAGCTCCGGCTTTGTATCCGGTGCGGAGGTCGCGGCGAATGACCTCGATCCGAACTCCGCGTTCCTTCAACTCCCTGGCCACACGGTTCACAACATCCCGCGTATCGTCCGTGGAATCATCAAGGATTTGAATTTGATGATCTGGATATTCCATGGCAGCCGCAGCGCGCATCACACGCTCCGCGACAGCCAACTCGTTGTACAGCGGAATCTGGGTTGTGACTCCAGGCCAGTGGTCAGCAGCCTGCAATGTGGCGAGACCGGATTTCAAGGTCTCCGCATTTTTTTTTGTGAGGTGTTTCCTGTTGAGTAAACAGGCAGCAATCATGAAATAGGCATTGGCTGCATAAATCAGCAACATGCCGGAAATCAAAAAATATAGGGTCGTGGCCAGTATGGGAACCATGGTGTCAGGTGGCCCTTCGCGAGCCAATCAGCATTGAATTCAACGAAGCATGCTTTTTCGTCAAGACGCATCGTTGCGGCCTGAACCGCAGTTGGTGATTGATGAATTAAATTCAGGGTGCCTGATTCAGTGCCCAGTCATATTCCGAAAACTCGATTTTCGCGTCAGCGGGCAGAGGCGCTTTGCGGAAGCGGTTCACAAAATCCCGCTGCTTGCCTTTGCCTCCGAAATCCTCAGCGTACCAATCAAAGATTTTTGAGAATTGGACCGAGTTGGGAGTGATGACAATCCCGCGTGGGTTGGAGTTGATAAATGTCACCGCAAGTTGATCAAGATCCTTGTCCAGAGTCCTGGGGTCAAAGGGCTTGCCCAGCAGAGGAGGGCAACTGCGGCTTGCGCAATTGAGCGCAAAATGCACACGCGGGTCCTGGAATGTCGGGCGGATGGTCTTTTGCTCGAGCGCATTGAAACTCATTTTTTTGCCGGAAATGGAAAGGCTCTCCGCGTCAAAAAATGTGGCGTCATTTTCGAGAGGTCCTTTTGTGGGAAATTTGGCGAGGATGTTCTGAAGGATCCATGCGTTGTAGGCATTGAGATGCCATGCGAAGGACGCATTGCGATCAGCGGGTGGAGTGGTCGAAGAATAAAACGCGACGACGTTTTTCAAACGCTCGATGTCCTCTTTGTTGGCCTTCCAGTCATCATACTTCACGCCCTCCGGGGTCACATAGGTTTTGAGCAGCAGCTCATAATCCGGAGGATAAGCGGAAGTGGCAGGAGACAATGTTTCCTTCGAGCAGGCAGTGATTCCAAAAAGGGCCGTGGCTGTGAGGAGCAGGAGCAGGTTTTTCATATCGTGATTGGAGCGTGGACAAGATGGTTTTATTCCTTTGAGATCAAAACGGAATAAAGGAATCCCAAAACTCCTCTTTCTCCAGCGCAAGTAATCGAATCCATGACATTGAATACCCATTCATTCCGCCGCGGGTTGGCAGCCGGATTGCTCATCATTGCAGGGGCCGTTGTGATGCTGCCATTCGGCAAACTGCACGATTTGGGTTCCGTGCCCTGGTTTTTGCTCGGCGGCGGAATCATGGTTGCTGGCTATTTTTTTGCGCTGTTGCAGCGGGATATTTCGACTTGGCTATTTTGGGCAGTGGCCATTGGTGCGCGCTTGCTGCTCCTTTGGCAGGCCCCTGGTGATGATATTTTTCGATACGTATGGGAGGGGAGGATTCTTTTGGCTGGGTTTAATCCGTATCTGCATTCGCCCGACTCTCCGGTTTTGGAAATGATGAGATCGGGGGTTTGGGAGGCGGTACAACACAAGCCGGTGACCGCCATCTACCCGCCACTCGCTCAGTGGGTGTTCGCTGTCATGGCCGGGTTGGTTTCCTCCCCGGTGTTTTTCAAATTGGTTTTTGCACTCTGTGACCTTGGCATTGTGGTGATGCTCGTGCGGGCCTTTGGCAAAGCGCCTGCGGTTCTTTATGCGTGGAATCCCTTGGTCATTTATTCTTTTGCGGGTGGTGGGCATTATGACGCACTTTTTATTTTTGCGATGGTCTTCGGTTGGTTGGCATGGCGCAAAGACCGCTTCCTGCAAGCATCGCTCTGGCTCGGCGCGGCGGTCGCGATCAAATGGCTCGCACTGCCGCTGGTCGGGTGGTTGCTCTGGCAACAATTTTGGAAACACGGATGGAGAGCAGCAATTACATCCTCCCTGCTGGCGGCACTGCCATTCGTGGTTTCCTGGGTGGCAGTATCTGCATGGACGGGAGAGTGGACAGTGCAACTCATGCCACAAAAATTCGTGCAATACGCGAGGAGTGCCGAATTTATTCCTGCTATCGTGGGTTGGCTTTGGGAGGAGAGCACATACCGAAACCAATGGGTTGTTTTCCCCATGGCCATCGCATGGGCATTGGTCATTCTCCGCGCCAGAACACTTGAAGTCGCCGCCCAGTGGATCTTTTTTGTTGCTCTGATTTTTTCGCCTCTGCTGCATGCATGGTATTTCGCGTGGCTGATGCCCTTTGCCGTGATGACCCGGAACCTCGGAAGTATCCTGCTCACGGCAACAGCATTTATCTATTTCCTCCTCTACCATCATGTGGAATCCCCGGGTGGTTCGTGGAGTCTGAAATGGTGGGAAACCGGATTGCTCTGGATTCCATTTGTTATCGGGTTTTTATGGTCTGAATGGCGGCGGGTCAGCGCCCAGAGAGATTCCCAATGAACACAGTCGCAGCCCTCATGCTCAAAGCCCCGAGACCGGGCACCGTCAAAACCCGGCTGGCCGCGGAGATTGGGGAGTTGGAAGCCACGCAAGTTTACCGGGGTCTGGTGGAACACCAGATCCATCAGATTCCATCAGTCTGGGCAATCCGCATTTACTTTTCCCCTGAGGGGGCAGCGCCCGAAATGCGGGATTGGCTGGGAACGATTGCTCCCCACGCTCTCTATGTGCCACAAATCCCAGGCGACCTCGGCGCTCGTATGTTTGCTGCCGTGCAAAAGGAACTCTCTGAGGGCGCTGATGCCGTGGCACTGATCGGAGGAGATTGCCCCTCTCTGACCTCCGACTACCTGCTGAGAGCGGAAAAATCTTTGAGCACATCGGACGTTGTGCTCGGACCAGCACTCGATGGCGGCTACGTCCTCATGCTCCTCAAAACTTCCTGCCGCGCCTTGTTCGGAGGAATCGATTGGAGCACGAGCAGGGTGTTGGAGCAGACTCTGCGTGCGGCAGAGGTCAATGGTCTGGCATGTTCTCTCCTGGAGCCGCTGGAGGATATTGATGATCTGTCATCACTTTCCAGATTCCCCGGATTTCTCGTTTGATTTGGGCCTCTCTGAGCGATGCCGATTTGACGCTCCCTCTGGGATAATTCAGGAAAGAAAATTGAACCGCGGATTACGCGGATGGGCGCTGATAAAGAGTGGGTTAGCCTAACTTCCCCCTAATTTTTTTATAAGTCGTTGAAAATCAATGAATATGCCCAAAAATGTAGCAAGTAATAAGTAAATTATTATCGTAATATATATTGA
>JBGSVX010000322.1:0-3592 GCA_041752795.1 Terrimicrobiaceae bacterium | reverse complement strand
GGGACATTGTCGGTGTTGTTGATAAAGGTGATGCCTCCATTCCATTTTTTGGATATCCCGTGTTGGGATCGGATGGCGACCTGCCACAAATCTGTCAGGAATCTCATGTGGATCATGGCATCATCGCTGTGGGTGATAATTTTCTCCGGGACAGGATTCAAAAAAAAATTCTGTCCCTTTGTCCACAATTTCAGTTTGGAACAGCAATCCATCCATGCGCGACTATTGCCCGGGGGGTCGTTGTCTCCGAGGGGGCCGTGATTGCTGGCGGAGCGGTTGTGAACAGTGACTCGCGGATCGGTCGCTTCTGCATTGTGAACACCAATGCTTCTTTGGATCATGATTCTTGCATGGATGATTTCTCAAGTCTCGCGCCTGGTGCCGTTCTCGGCGGAAATGTGCGTGTGGGGGAATTCAGTGCGGTCTGCATCGGTGCCACCGTAAAACATGGAGTTGTTATTGGAGATGATTCAGTCGTTGGAGCCGGTGCCATCGTGCTGAAAGACATCCCTCCGCTCTCAGTCTCCTACGGTCAGCCGTGTCGCCATGTTCGCCCTAGAAAACGGGGCGATTCCTACCTTTGAATTCGGCGGTGATTGAAATGCTCGCACTCTGCTCTGACCCTGAAATAATATTTGGTGCGTCCTGACACTCATATCGATTTTATGGCATCCATTTTTCGAAAAATCACCTCTGAGATTGCGCGTCCGTTTACCCGGGACCTGCGGGCACTCATCGAGAAAAATCAGAACCATGAAATCAAAGCGCTGCTAATCGAGCATTCGCGTTCCATGGCTGACAACATGGAGCTGCTTTGCAGCCTGCAAACGGCCTTGTGTGAAAAGGTGGAGGCGTTGGCAAAAACACAAAATGAGAGGATGGATGCACTGGCAGTGCTTCAAAACTCCGATTCGAACAAGCTGGATATCTCCCTGAGGCGGTTTGTTTTTGCTTTGGATTCGCAGCGCGCTCTCGTGCGAACGACCGTTGGCTACATGGTCTGCGACCGGCAGGATGCGCTCGTGTTGGCGCAGCTTGTTGAAGCCGGCGATCTTGAGCCCGGCTTGCGGCGGTTTATGGAGCGGTATTTGGAGGAGGGAATGACTTTTGTTGATGTCGGTGCCCACATCGGAATGCACACGATTGCCGCAGCACGGTGCGTTGGAAGAAAAGGAAAAGTCCATGCATTTGAAGCCACTCCGGCGACTGCGGATTGCCTCAGAGAAAATGTGATTCAAAATAACCTGGAATTCCAAATTTCCGTACACGCCCAATTTGTTGGAGCCTCGGCGGGTTGGACCACGTTTCATATGTGCCCAATCAATGGGCATAATAGCCGGTTTCCACTCCTGAATGAAACCTCCACGATCGAAGTCCCCGTGGTGACACTGGACGAGACTCTCGCAGATGTCCCGTCTGCCGATTTGATCAAAGTGGATGTGGAAGGAGCAGAACTGGATGTGTTTGCAGGCATGAATCAGCTGCTGGAAAGAAGTCCCGATGCGTGTGTGGTTGCGGAGTTTGCTCCGTCCCACCTCAAGCGCTCCGGTACCAACGCGACAAATTGGGAAGAGTTTTGCCGTCAGCATGGCTTCGAGATGTTCATCGTGGAGGAGCCTCGGGGGACATTGAGGCCAGTTGCGATTCAGGACCTGATGTCACTGGAAACCGCCAATGTTCTGATGGCGCGGGGAAAGACTTTCCAACATGCCCTTTGATTCTGCCTTGAACACCAGACATCGAATCCCGGTTGCCGCACCTGTGCTGGGTGAGCAGACGATGGCCATGGTTTCGGAGTGCATTGAGAGCACATGGATTTCCTCTGCCGGAAAACACATCACGGCTTTTGAGCAGCGCTTTGCGGAATTCACAGGGAGCAAACATGCTATTGCCTGCACCAATGGCACAACGGCCTTGCATCTTTCTCTCGTTGGCATGGACCTGCGGGAGGGCGATGAAGTGCTCGTTCCGGCATTGACCTACATTGCAACAGCCAATGCCGTCCGGTATTGTGGAGCGACACCGGTTTTCGTGGACTGCGATCCGCTCACACTCAGCTTGTGCCCGGATTCCGTGAAAAAAAACCTTACCCCCAAGTGCAAGGGAATCATTGCGGTGCATCTTTATGGTCATCCAGCGGACATGGACCGACTCAACCAGATCGCTCTCACCCATGGTCTATGGGTTATCGAAGATGCGGCGGAGGCTCATGGCGCAAAATACAAAAACCGCAGCGTCGGGAGCCTGGCAGACTGCGCGACATTCAGTTTTTACGGAAACAAAATTATCACGACTGGAGAAGGTGGGATGATCACTTGTGACGATGATCTGCTTGCTGCAAAACTGCTTTTGTATCGAGGTCAGGGAATGGACCCTGGCCGCCGCTACTGGCACCCTGTCATAGGATTTAACTACCGCATGACCAATCTTGTTGCGGCCATCGGGTTGGCCCAGATGGAGCGGGTTGAGACCGCCCTAGCCGCCCGGCAGAATGTCGCTGCAAACTACAATCGCCTGCTGGCCTTCTCATCGGATATTTTGCAATTGCCATACGTGGCGGAATGGGCGCATCACGTGTTTTGGATGTACACCATTTTCATCAAAGGCATCTGCGAAGATCGCCGGGATGCGGTTATTCAATACATGGATCATCATGGCATCGAGACCCGCCCCGTTTTTTACCCGATTAACTCCATGCCGCCCTACCTCGACCAAAAGGCCGATGTGCCCACATCCACGGCTCTCGCGGCGTCCGGGATTTGCCTGCCAACCCATGAATTGCTCTCTGATGACGATCAGGCATGGATCGCAAAAATTCTCGTTCAGGCGGTTCATTCCTGCTGCTGAAAAATGAAGGTCGCCATCTGTACGACCGTGGTGCCGTTTGTTGATGGCGGAGGCCGGTTCATCGTAAAGTGGTTGGCCGCGACGCTGCGGGCCCGGGGACATCAGGTTGAGGAAATTTACCTCCCCTTCTCAGATCATGCCGACATTTTGATGGAGCAAATCATGGGATTTCGACTTTTGGAGGTTGGCAAAACCGCCGACCGATTGATTGCGATCCGGCCTCCTGCGTATGTTCTCCCCCATGAGAACAAGGTCCTTTGGTTCATTCATCACATCAGAGTCTTTTACGATTTCTGGGATCATCCCTACAACACCTGGCCGAAGAATGCCGCGACGCGATCCGTGAGGGCGGCACTTATGGAAGTGGACAACAAGACGATTCGCGAATCACGCAAGGTGTTCACCAACTCGAATGTCGTGGGCAACCGACTGCGCAAATTCAACAATATCGAAAGCAAGACACTCTACCCGCCGCTTTTCGAGCCGGAGCGCTTTGGATTCAAATCCCTCGGCGATGAAATACTCTATGTTTGCCGTGCGGAACATCACAAACGGCAACACCTTGCCATCGAAGCGATGAACCACGTCAAAACCCCCGTTAAACTGAGACTTTGTGGGCCGGGCTCGGGGCCGACCTACCCGGATCAACTAAGAAAAATCATTGCAGACAACCGTCTGGAATCCAAAGTGACTGCGTCTTTGGAATGGATATCTGAAGCCGAAAAGGTCGAAGCGTTTTCGCATT
>JBGSVX010000321.1:0-3265 GCA_041752795.1 Terrimicrobiaceae bacterium | reverse complement strand
CCACAACGGCCAGAATCAGAACCGCCGTTTCGGTTGCAATGATCGGTGCCTCCACAGAAACCGCCAACAGGTAAAACGTCATAGACGGCAGAAATTATTGAATCACAATCAATCCCTGACCCTCCTCGACGGCATCTCCGGAAGCCACAAGGATTTCTTTCACTGTTCCGGCTCCGTGAGCAAATACGATGGTGTTCATTTTCATCGCCTCAAGGGTCACAAGTTTGTCTCCCTCTTCGACTGTCTGACCAACGGTGCAATCGATTGATACCACGCGACCCGACAGCGGACAGGCTACGGCACCTGCACCAGCTGCTGGTGCAGCGGCTCTTGGAGCCTGTGTGGTCACAGGGGGGGCAATACTTGCACTCGAAGCAGATACGGAAGGCGCCTGGGAGGCTGCTTGACCGCCACCCTCGATTTCTTCCACGACCACTTCGTAAGCTTTTCCGTCAACAGTTACTCTCAGTTTTTTCATAGTTTTTTGGTGATAATAAGACAGGTGATCCTTAGTGGCCAAGACCGTAATCGGACCATTGAATTCCGCGCATATCGCCGGTTTTCAAAAATTGTTCGTGCATGGCAAAGGCGGCCGAGAGCGATTGTGGCACGTGGCCGGCCTTTGTGTGCTCAAAATAGGCGAGCAATTGGGGCCGGAAGTCCGGATGTGCGCAATTGTTGACAATGAGTTCAGCACGTTCAGTCGGCGTTTTTGCACGCAAATCGGCGATCCCCTGTTCGGTGACCACGACCTGAACCGAGTGCTCGCTGTGATCCATGTGACTGACCAAAGGAACGATCGGGCTTATTTTTCCGCCCTTCGCAAGAGACGGGCAGGTGAAGATCGAAATGTAGCCATTGCGGGTGAAGTCGCCCGAACCGCCGATTCCATTCATCATGGACGACCCCATGACGTGGGTTGAGTTCACATTGCCAAAGACGTCCACTTCGATGGCAGTGTTGATTGTAATGATTCCCAGGCGACGGACCATTTCGGGATTGTTTGTGATTTCCTGTGGCCGGAGGAGGATGCGGGATTTGAAAAATTCCAGATCGTCATAGACCTCTTTAAGAACACTCGGGCTGACTGTAAGGGAGGTACCTGTGGCAAATTTGCATTTGCCTTTGCGGATGAGTGCGATGACCGAGTCTTGGATGACTTCAGAAAACATTTCGAAAGCGGGAATATCCGGGTGCTCACCGAGGGCGGCAAGAACGGCGTTTGCGATATTGCCGACTCCGGATTGCAGGGGGAGAAACTCTTTCGGAATCCGACCTGCCCGAATCTCGGCAGCAAGAAATTCCGCGACATTTTCCCCAATTTTTTGCGTGGTGGGGTCCGCAGGATCGAAGCCACCGACTTCATCCGGAAGGTTTGTTTCGACGATACCAACAATTTTATCAGGATCGACCTGAATGAAGGGCGTTCCAATACGGTCCGAGCAATTCATCAAGGGAATCGGTTGACGGTGTGGGGGATCAAGAGGCTCGTAAATATCGTGGATTCCGGCGAGTTCCGGAGGATGGAAGCGATTCAATTCTACAAGAATTTTTTTGGCGCTGTGACAAAAGGTCGGGGAGGCACCGACCGAGGTGGTGGGGACAATTTTGCCATCTTCGGTGACATCGGAGGCTTCCACGATGGCCCAATCGAAATCCCCAAGAAATCCATAGCGCACAGACTGCGGTAGAGTCGAAAGGTGCATATCAAAGAACCGGGTTTGGCCGGCATTGATGGCTTTGCGCAGATGTTTGTTCGATTGATAGGGAGTGCGCCATGCGATGGCGTCTGCAAGCGCGAGTTGCCCATCCAGAGAATCCCCCGTGGAGGCTCCTGTGACGACACCCACCTTGAGCGGGCGTCCAGCGGCGTGTTCCAATTTGGCGCGTTCGGCGAGCGCAGTAGGAATGGCTTTGGCAGCACCGGCAGGCGTGAACCCGCTGAAGCCGATCGTGTCGCCGTCAGCAATCAAGGCTGCAGCGTCTTGGGCGGTTAGGAATTTGTCTTTCAGTGGCATGATGGGTTTTCGAGGAGAGTGTTAGAGGTATATGAGCTGGTTTGTGATATCCCGAGGAAAATGGTCTGCGAAGTTTATTGTTCAGGAGCTTTGTTCATCCGTGGGGCCGGGCATCAAATCTGTCTGCTTGTTGACGCGCCGACCCACAGCAAAAGCGATCCATGCCAGGCCAAATCCAGCCGCCAGATAGCCGGGGCCGGAGAACTGATTGAGGTTCATGGCGGAAACCATACGCACTTCAAGAGCACCGGAAATTGCAAAAAGCGAACCGCCGACCCATGGAATCCAATTGTGAAGCATGGCCTTCATTTGAGGAGGGGGGCAATTGTGACGTAGATGCCGGTGATGATGGCGGATGTGATGACACCACTTATGCTCGCACCGAGCGCATGCGGGAGAATCACGACATTCGGTGCAACCTCGGAAACGCATTTCTGTGCAACCTTGGCGGTTGTCGGAACGCAGCTCACACCGGCAATTCCGATCACCGGGTTAAATTTTCGGCCTGTGAGCATATAAACAATGTATCCGCCCATGATTCCCCCGATGCCTGAAAGCAGAAGGGCGATGATTCCAAGAAAAAGAAGAAGAATCACTTTGGGGTTGAGGATGGTCGTGGCTTCGCAGAGAACACCAAGAGTCAGTCCAAGAAACAAGGTGGCTCCGTAAAGAAGGGGGCCACCAATAAAATCCACGAAGTAGTGGAGTCCTGCTTCACGGACGGCGACACCCAGGAATAGCGAAAAGAAAAGTGGTGCGGCAACCGGGAAGAGCAAACAGAGAACCGTGCAAGCCACAACGGCAAAGGTCAGCTTCTCGGCAGAAGACACAACCAGAACTTTTTTCTCAGCAACCGGGAGAGCCCGGAGTTTTTCCGGAATAAGAAATTTGATCAGGTAGGGATACCCTCCGTAGGTGAGACCAAGGTAGAGGTAGGCGACCACCCCGATTGGTACAAACAAATCGCTGGAAAGCATGAGCGAGGTGTAAAGAACCATCGGACCGTCGGCTCCTCCGACCATGGCAATTGATGCGGCATCATTGAAGCTGAGCCCCAGAGCCACGGCGATGGGAAAGGTCAGGATCGTTCCCAACTCAGCACACATGGCAAGAAACATGCTCAAGAATGGCCTGGCCAGCACGTAGCCAACATCCAGCAAAACCCCGATGCCCATAAAAACGAAGCATGCGATGAGTCCATTGCTGAACATGAGCGTGTAAACCGGCTGCAAAAAATCGATTTGCAA
>JBGSVX010000320.1:0-11614 GCA_041752795.1 Terrimicrobiaceae bacterium | reverse complement strand
TCCCGGACGGTACGGTCATTTAAAAATTTGGCAATGGCAGCCAGGGTTCTCAGATGGGTTTGAAATTGATCCTTGGGAACGACAAATAGCACAATGAAAGAAACTGGTTGCCCATCGAGCGAATCAAACTCGATGCCTTTTTTTGAGCGTCCAAAACCCGCGACCACTTCCTCGACTTTGTCGGAGGAGGCATGAGGAATGGCGATGCCAAGCCCGATGCCAGTGCTCATTGTTTGCTCGCGCTGACGGATGGAATCCAGCACCGAGTCACGGTCCTCCGGACGTACACGACCAGCCCCGACCAGTAGGTCCACAATTTCAGAGATTGCCTCCCAGCGCCCTTCCGCTTTCAAGTCCGGAAGGATTTGTCCCTCCGAGAGAAGATTTGCCAACGTCATTTTTTCGTGGGGAGGAGCGTAACTCTCCACCTCGTCATGGCAAGTGCTGATTTTTGAGGTGCGAAAAAATTGAGGGTTTGTCGGGTGGGATGATTTTGGCGGTTTGTGATTGCTTTCATTTTTTCGGAGAGGATGGCATGGTTTCGGATTTTATGACTGAAACGTCCCGAAGTTGGGTGGAAATTTCTTTGGATGCGATACGCCACAATGTGCGTGCCATTCGCGGAAAATTATCCGCCCAGTCCGAAATTTTGGCCGTTGTGAAAGCCAATGCGTATGGCCATGGCAGCCCGGCGGTTCCTGCGGCCATTGAAGATATGGTGGAGTATTTTGGAGTCGCCTGCGTGAGTGAGGCCAGGGCTTTGAAAGGCCTCTCGCGGGATGTCATGCTTCTGGGGCCCTGCCTCCCGGCTGAGAGGAAGGCCGTGGTGGCAGAAGATTATATCGTTACCGTGTCGAGTGCGGCGGAAGCTGCCGCCTATGCGGCCATCGGAACCTGTCGTATCAATTTCAAGGTGGACACAGGAATGGGCCGCATCGGTTGCTGGCATGAGACGGCGATGACAGAGCTCGAATTGGTGCGGGGCATGAAAGGAATCGAAGTTCACAGTCTCTCAAGTCACCTCCCCTCCTCCGATGAGGACGCCGGTCACACGGAGGCACAACTCGGGATCTTTGAAAAATTCGTTGGCCGGGCGCGGGAGACTTTTCCTTCCAGCAAAATTCATATTCGAAACAGTGCCGGGATTTTTGGATATCCGATCACTGGACCGGAAATCGTGCGCGCTGGTCTGGCTATTTATGGGAGCGCGTATCCTTCCGATCACTCCCAACTATTGAAGCCGGCTCTGGTTTGGAAGTCGCGAGTGATCCAGATCCGGGATGTGCCGGCGGGCCGCACAATCAGCTACGGACGCACGTTTGTGACGCCTCATTCCATGAGGGTGGCGTCAATCAGCGCGGGTTACGCCGATGGCTACCCGCGATTCGCCTCGGGCCGGGGAGCCCATGTTTTGATCAAGGGGCAAAAATGCGCAGTGCTGGGACGGGTGACCATGGATCAAATTGTTGTGGATGTTTCCGCGGTTGCGGGCATCGCCGAGGGCGAAGAGGTCGTACTCCTGGGAAATCAGGGCTCGGAGGAAATATCGGCACGAGAGCTTGCTGAGCGGGCCGCCACGATTTCCTGGGAAATTTTTACAGGAATTTCCCCACGTGTCGAAAGACACTACGTTTGAGTTTTTGAGGGGTCACTGACCAAACCGCAAGGCAAGGTCCTTGCGGCTGATTTTTCCACGGGAGTTTTTGGGGATCTCGCTCACAAAAAACCAGTGACGCGGGATTTGCCATGGTGGCAGGTTCAAAGCGCAGAGGGTCTTGAGTTCAGGCTCTGAGATTTCTCCCACCACACAAGAGGCGGGGACTTCGCCACGGGAGGAATCCGAGAGAACGGCAAAGACCACCGCTTCCTGGACCCGTGGGTCAGTGAGCAGAACCTGCTCAATTTCTGATGGGTTCACCTTGCGTCCTGCGATGTTAATAAAGTCAGATTCCCGGCCAATGATCCGATAGCCACCGTCGCAATCTTCCAAAATGTCCGCAGGATGAAAGCATGCGGCAGAAATCGCGTCCCCGTTCCGAGAAGGAAAATATCCGGAACCAACCGCTGGACTTCGAATGGCCAGCTTGATCCCCTCCTCCGTTTGTCGGGGTTTTAAATGCACCCCCGGCAACGCCATTCCCACAAACCCATCCGGACGAAGCGCCTCCCCGCTCGCATCGTAACAAATCCCACCACACTCAGAGGCCCCATAGAAGGAATGGATTTTTTGCCCGCACTGATCCAGGAAAGTTTTGGCATCAGCGGATGGCAGCGGCGCACCAGCCGAGATGCAAAGCCGCAGGGACGATGATCGCGCCTGGGTTGCAGCGAGTCCGCGAAACATGGCGGGCACGCCGGGAAAAACCGTCGCTCCGGACGTTTGCAAAACCCCGCCGAGCGCTCTGGGCAGGGGGTCATTCCATGGCACCATTGATACTCCGCGAGCCATAAGGAGTCCCACCAAGCTGGAGAGGCCGTAGGAATGAGCAAACGAAATCAGGGCAAGGTTTCGGTCTGAAGATGATATCCCCATGCCTTTGGCCAACTGATCGGCATCGGCCAACAACTGTCCTGCCGTGAATGCAATCAGACGCCGGCCAGATGAAGTTCCAGATGTCACTTTAAACAAATCCGCATGAACATCCGGGATGGGATTTTCGGTGGGAGACCTTTGAATTTCCATTCCGTTTGAGTCCCTCGTGCCACATCTAACTCGCAGATTCGTTCCGGCGAGTGCTTCAATCTCACGCACCGCGGATTCCTCCATCATGGATTCGCAAGGAACGATCACACCGCCTGCCAGCCACACTCCAAGAAAAAATTCCACCCACTCGCAACTGTTCTCCGCCATTAATAAAACCCGTGGCCGGTCATGGGCCTTCAGCAATGCTTCCGCCCGGCGGGCGGCCCCTTCAGCCAAGGAATCAAATGAAGCTTGAACGCTTCCATCTGCATGAAAAACAGCCCCCCGCTTTTTATGCTCTTGGGAAATTTCCTTCCATCGCGAAAGGAAATGATTGCCATGTTCGATTTTTTCAGTCATATTTACCAACTCACTTTTAATGAAAGCAGACATCCATCCGAATTACAAAGATACCGTGATCGTCTGCGCATGTGGCGCCGTCTATCGCACGCGCTCAACGCGCGACCAAATCAAAGTTGGCATTTGTGCCGCTTGCCATCCATTTTTCACCGGCGAGCAACGTTTCGTTGACACCGCAGGACGGGTTGACAAGTTCAAACGCCGCTATGGCACGATCCGCGCTCCACGCGCAGTCAAACCCGCCAAAAAAGCCTAGATTTCCCCACCCGAGAGAAACGGTGACAGCGCCTTTGTGCGAGGTCACCGTTTCCTTTTTTTATGGATTTCGCCCCATTGATTGCCAAAAAGCGCGAGCGCTTTGAGGAGGTCGAACGCGAAATTGGCGGCAGTGGATTATTCGGGGATTCCGCCAAAGCGCGGGCCGTCCTTCGTGAACACGCGCGCCTGAAAGAATTGCTGGCCCTTGCTGCGGAGCAAGAAACTCTTTCGCGTCAATACACTGAAGCCAAAGAGCTGATTTCCTCCGGGGATGAAGAACTTGCAGAGTTGGCGGCGGCGGATCTTGAAACAATTGATGCGCGCATGCCGGCGTTGGACAAGGAGTTGCAGGTGGCGTTGTTGCCGCCGGAGCCAGGCGAAGACCGCGATGCCATTATGGAAATTCGTGCAGGCACGGGCGGCACCGAGGCCGCGCTTTTTGCGGCCGATTTGTTCCGCATGTATTGCCGGTATGCAGAAACTGTCGGCCTGAAAATTGAAACCCTGGACTCGAGTCCCTCGGACCTTGGTGGGTTCAAACAGGTCGTTTTTCAAGTGCGTGGACAATCAGTTTTCCGAAAACTCCGGTATGAAAGCGGCGTGCACCGGGTTCAGCGCGTGCCAGCCACCGAGGCCCAGGGCCGCATTCATACGTCAACTGCCACCGTGGCGGTCATGCCGGAAGCCGAAGAAGTTGATATTGTGATCAAACCCGAAGATCTCCGCATCGAGGTCTGCCGCGCGGGTGGACCCGGAGGTCAGGGCGTGAACACAACCGACTCTGCCGTGCAAATCCTGCATATCCCCACCGGCAAAATCGTGCGATGCCAGGACGGGCGAAGTCAGCAACAAAACAAGGAACGGGCTCTTCAGGTCCTCAGATCCCGGCTCCTCGAAGAAAAAATCCGCGAGGAACAGGAAAAATATTCCGCGCACCGTAAGAGCCTGATTGGAAGTGGCGGGCGGGAAGAAAAAATCCGGACCTACAATTTTCCGCAAAACCGGCTGACCGATCACCGGATTGGACTCACTCTCTACAATCTGGATCGTTTCATTGATGGCGATATCTCCGAGGCCATTGAGGCCCTGCTTGCCCGAGACATGGAACAACGACTTCAAGAATACGTGGATTGACGCCACCCCGCTCTCCGCGCTTCTATAAACATTCTCATCATGGCCAAAGACGAACAAAACACTCGCATGGAAAAAATTGTGAGCCTCTGCAAACGCCGGGGATTCATTTTCCAATCTTCAGAAATTTACGGAGGCCTCAATGGATTTTGGGATTACGGCCCGTTTGGAGCAGAGTTGAAAAAAAATCTCAAGGACTTTTGGTGGCGTCGCAATGTGCGTGAGCGCGAGGACATGGTCGGGATGGATGGTTCGATTATCATGAACCGTGCGGTCTGGAAGGCCAGTGGACACGAGGAAACCTTCAGCGATCCGATGGTCGATTGCCGTAGCTGCAAATCCCGCCACCGGGCCGACCAACTCCCCGAGAAGGACGGGCACTTGTATTGCCCGAACTGCGGAAGCGGTGACCTCACCGAGTCGCGCGCATTCAATTTGATGTTCAAAAGTTATGCGGGCCCCATCGAAAGTGAGGACAATCTCGTTTATTTGCGCCCGGAAACCGCGCAGGCCATGTTCGTGCAGTTCCGCAATATCCTCGATACATCCCGACAGAAACTCCCCTTCGGAATCGCACAAATCGGCAAGGCCTTCCGCAACGAAATCAATCCCCGCAATTACATCTTCCGGTCCCGCGAATTCGAGCAAATGGAAATCGAATACTTCTGCCGCCCGGAAGACGGACTGCAACTCACCGATTACTGGCTCGAAGAACGCCTCCGCTTTTACGAGGACATCGGAATTCCCCGCTCAAAAATTCATATCCATGACATCCCGGACGGCGAACGCGCGTTCTACTCCAAAAAAACCTACGATCTGGAATACGAATTTCCGTTTGGAATCAGCGAACTGGAAGGCATTGCCTACCGGACAGATTACGACCTGCGCAAACACATCGAACACAGTGGCAAGCCGCTTGAATACTACAACGAGGAAACCAAGGAGCGCTTCGTCCCGCATGTCGTCGAACCCAGCGCCGGCGCGGACCGAACACTTCTTGCCATCCTCTGCGAAGCGTTTGATGAAGAAACGGTGACCGATGACAAAGGCAAATCCGAAACGCGGACGGTCATGCATTTCCACCCCCGCATGGCTCCTGTGAAATGCGGAATTTTCCCGCTGCTCAAAAATAAGCCTGCACTCGTGGAAGCCGCAAAAGAAATCGTAAAATCCCTGCGTGGCCACATGAACGTTTATTATGACGAGACCGGCGCCATCGGCCGCCGCTACCGGCGTCAGGACGAAATCGGCACGCCATTTTGTGTGACCGTGGACTTTGACACGATTGGGGAAAACGGACCCGAGACGCAGGACACCGTCACCCTTCGTCACCGCGATTCGATGCAGCAGGAACGGATCTCCATCTCCGAACTCAAGGCACGTCTCATGGAGGCCGTGTTCTAGGGAAGGCCGCCATCAATTCAGGATTTCCTGATTCTTTTCTCGACACATTCGCGAGTCGGCATTTAACTGACATAGCCTTTTTTAACAGGATTCCCTATGCCCAGATATTCCTACGTCGCCCTTGATTCACGGGGCCAAGAGTCAGCCGGTGTCATTGAAGCCGCCTCACAGAACGAAGCCGTCGGTCAACTCCGCCAAGCGGGGTATTTCCCGAAAACGATTTCCGAGGAGGGCAAAGGCGGTAAAGCGCCCAAAGCACCGAAGGCTCCGGCCGCTGCGAAATCGCCAAGCAAAGGTGGAGGTTTTTCCCTTCCCTTCCTCGAACGCCAAACAATCAAGGGCAAGACGCTCATGATTTTCACGCGTCAGTTGGCCACACTCATCGATGCCGGTCTTCCCCTTCTCCGTGGACTCACCGTGCTCTCCAAACAGGAACCCGACCCGGTTCTTCGCAAGGTCACGATCAATCTTGCCGAAGCGGTGCAAGGCGGCGGCACCTTTTCAGAAAGCCTCGCCGGGCATCCGAAAATTTTCAACAAGCTCTATGTCAACATGGTGAAAGCCGGCGAACTGGGCGGTGTGCTCGAACTCGTCCTCCTCCGCTTGGCAGAGTTTCAGGAAAAGGCCCAAAAAATCAAAAACAAGGTCGTCTCCGCGATGTTTTATCCAATCATCGTGCTCGTGATCGCCATCGCCATCATGGCCTTCCTCCTTGTTTTCATTGTTCCAAAATTTGAAGCCATCTTTGCAGACATGCTCGGAGGCAAACCCCTGCCAGCCCTCACCCAATTCGTGATCGGCTCCAGCAATTTTGTGAAAGACAATGTGATCCTCATCATCGTGGGACTTATTATCTTGGGTGTCGTCTATGTGATGCTCAGCAAAACCCCCAAGGGCTCGGCCATCCTCGATCAGGTCAAATTGAAAGCACCTCTCTTTGGTGACCTGACCCGCAAAAGCTCGATCTCACGCTTCACTCGAACCCTCGGAACCCTCGTCACCTCGGGCGTGCCGATTCTTCAAGCTCTGAACATCACCCGGGAAACTGCGGGTAATGCCGTGATCGCCAACGCCATCATGAAAGTACATGACAGCGTCAAGGAGGGCGAATCCATCGTGCAACCCCTCGAGGCCAGCGGTGTTTTCCCGCCCATGGTGATCAGCATGATCGACGTCGGCGAGGAAACCGGTCAGCTCCCCGAAATGCTTCTCAAAATCGCTGAAGTCTATGACGACGAAGTGGATAATGCCGTCACCGGCCTGACCTCTCTTCTGGAGCCAATCATGATTGTGTTCCTCGCAGTCGTCGTCGGAACAATCGTCATCGCCCTCTTCCTCCCCCTCATCAGCATCATCAGCGGCATGCAAAATCAGTGATGAAAAACCGGAAACCAGAAACCGGAAGCCGGAAAGGTCTAGCCGGAGGCGCTTTCGCCAAATTCAAAAAAATTGTCCCAGCGTGGCTCTTTCCGCGTTCCGCTTTCCACTCTCCGGTTTTCCGTGCATTCACCCTCATTGAATTGCTGGTTGTCATGGCCATCATTGCCATACTCGCCGGATTGGTTTTGAGCACGGCGGGGTATGTTCAGAAGAAAGGTGCCACGTCACGCGCTGAAGCGGAAATTGCGGCACTCTCTGCGGCGCTGGAAAGTTATAAGGCGGATATGGGGGATTATCCAACGGGCACGAATGGGTCCGCGACCGTCATGACGGCTCCGACTAATGGCAATAGTTTCCTGCTGACAAACTTAATGCCGCCCACAGGCAAGGTGTTTTTTGAATTTAGCAAAAGGATGACAAATTCCTCTGGAAATATTGTGGATCCCTTCGGAGAACAATACGGCTATATGTATCCGGGAAACAACAACCGGAACGGCTCCAACTTTTTTGACCTTTGGTCACGTGCAGGTTCTACAAACACGAACGCTTGGATCAAAAACTGGTAAGCAAGAGCCCGGAGGCGAGTCTTTCTGACGCAGCGGCTGGTGCGGATTTTGCGCAGTTTGCCCGCCGAAACCTGGATAAGATGTCTTGGTTGGCTCCCTTGGTAAATAATCGAGTTGGGGAATTGTTGCGGGTGCAACTGCGTCATGAACACCTGTTTTTCATGAAAGATGGCTTGGTGGTGGATGAGATCGGATATGGCGAGGATGGACGCCGGTTTCATGAGCGGGATATGGGCAAGCCCATGCACACCCCGGCGGATCTCACAGCAAACGGCTATTGGTTCATTGCACCAAAGCTCAATGCCAAGGCTGCAAGCGAAGCGGTTTCAGCAGCACCCGATGGGGCCTACTATTCGGTGTTCAGCAATCAGTGCCAGGACTGGGCTCACCGGGTTCGCCGCAAAGCAATGGCTATCCAGCGTCAGCAACGGCTTCCAATTCCGGAGCCTTGTGAAACGGATGCCAAACTCAGCAAACCGGTGAAGGCCACGGTTCCGGCGGTTTGGTATTTGGGAATGATTGCTGTTCTCATCGGGTTGTTCGGATTCATGGCCCCTGCCACCACCGGGTTGGTTTACATCAAATTTGTGGCTCTGCTTCTTGCAGCGATCGGGATTTCGGATGTGATTTATGCCTTCTCATCCAAATCCTGGGAAACCCTTCTTGCGACATTGGCGCTTGGTGGCTTGTCACTGCTTGGGGCAGCCGCTTTGTGGGCCAACAGTTATTTTCTGATGGTACGAAGCAATGGATTATTGGCCGTAATTCTTGCCGTGGCAGGAATCAGCCGAATCGTGATTGCCCTGCGCAGCCGTCCGATTTCTGCATGGCTGGGCACTCTCGGCACGGGGATCCTCCTACTTGTCACAGCCGCCTTTGCCTGGAATCAGCGGGATGGCGCCGCAGGCGCATGGATGCTGGGCGTGAGTCTCTCGGTCTCCTTCGTGGCCGCCGGAATCTCAACCATCTGGCTCAATTGGAAACTCCAACGAGCCTGAGTACATCCCCCCCTTATTTAGTCAGGCCATCGGCAGGATGCCGATGCCACGTGGCATTGGCATCCTGCCACTGATCCAAAAAATTCATCACCCGCAGCCGCAGCCACCTTCGGAACAACAGCCACTTGGGCCGCTGCTGGGAATTTCCGATTCGTCCACTTGAATGACTTCAAACGCAACGTTTTGAAACCCGAGTTGTTCACGAATCCGGCGAACAAGGTCCCATGTTTCCGGGGCCGGTTCGTGGACCGAGCGCAGTTGAATTTCCAGTGGAAGATTTTTGAATTGGGGAAAGGCCTCGGCCATTTCTCCATCCAAGGCAAAGGAAAGGTAAGCGTTGAGTTTTTCCTGGAGTTGAAAGAGCTGAGCTTCCCCACCCTCCCACGGGCGGGTCTCATACATGGCCAATACCAATTTATTTTCGCGGGTGTCGTGGGCAAATGCATCAAGCACGCCGGGATGTTCAAGACCATTCATTTTATGGGAAACCAAACGTAGAGGAAAAAGTAAACGAGCACTCCGGTCACAGAGACATAATACCAGATTGGAAACGTCCACCGTGCCCACGCCCGGTGAATATCGAGCCGACCAGCCAGGGCATGGCTCAGGGTCATCAAAACAAGGGGCACGATCACAATCGCAAGAATGATGTGAGAAATGAGCATGCCGTAATAAAACGTGCGCAGTAAACCCTCTCCGCCAAATGGCGTGTGAACCCCTTTGACCAGGAATTTGTGGATCACATAGGTCACCAGAAACACCACAGAAATCCCAAAGGCGGAAAGCATGGCCATCCGATGAGCCGAACGTTTGTTAAGTCGGATGAAAATAAAACCGGCTGTGAGGAACACCGTGGCCAACCCGTTGAGTCCGGCATTCAGCGCGGGCAAATCGGAGACCGTCATGAATTTTCCCGCTCGCGCTCGATTCTCACAACGGTGCGCCAGATATAAGCGGTCAATCCAGAGACAATCGAAACGGCCATGCTGAGCATGATGATGACACCCCATGAGAAGCCGAATCCCGCCATGACCGTTCCCGGCTCATTGGCGATGGTGTCGGCTCCTGGCTCGCGGCAGCCCACGCAGGCGATGGCATCCATGCCCGTGAGGCAAAGGACTGCTGAGAAAATGAAGAAAAGCTTTTTCATGGATTTCTGGTTGGACTTTCGCGCAACAAATCGCCGATGTCCATCAAGAGCTTTTGCACAACTTCGGGATCATTGCCATCAGGAAATGATCGCATCCATCCCTCGCGATCAACCACAACAAAACGCGCCGAATGAACCGACCCCTCCTCACCGCCCTCGGCAAGAGGCTGAAGATAGCCTTTGCGAATAAGGGACTCCACCTGACCCCGTGGACCGGTCAAAAATTTCCAGAGGCTGGGATCCGCCCCGATCTGTTCTGCATAGTTTGCCAGAACCTCCTTGGTATCATAATCAGGATCCACGGTGATTGAGATCAGTTGGATGTCTTTGACCTTGGAGCGGGCGATCTGTTGTTGTAATTCGGCCATGCGGCTCGTGATGAGCGGACATGGACCCTGGCATCGCGTAAAAATAAAATTCACAACCCAAATTTTCCCGGTCAGGTCCGAGCTCGTGAGCTTGGTGCCATCATGAGCCAGGAGGTCAAAGTCCGGGGCCTTGGCAAGTTTCTCCAGCCGGGATGGTCTTCCACTGCTTCTGGATTCGGATTGTTTCAGAAGCACAAAGGCATACGCCATGGCCGCCGTCGCGACAAGAAAAGCGATGGCCCACCCGAGCCGGGGGATTCGAGCCGGAGGAGGTTGATCAGACAAGGTAAAGCAGGGTGAAAACCACGATCCAGACAACATCAACAAAATGCCAATACAGCCCGACGTTGTTAAGCGAGACATGTCGCGCCGGGGTGTAGCACCGGGTCAGGACCTGACGCAGCAAACAGTAGGCAATCAACAAAATTCCGACCACAACGTGCATGCCATGGAATCCCGTGATCAGGAAAAACGAGGAGCCATAAACTCCACCCTCATTGAACCAGAGGCCTTCATGATGAAGGTGGGTCCACTCATAAACTTGAAATCCCACGAAGACCAGCCCCAGAAACAGCGTCGTGATCAGCCAAAAAATGCCGGATTTTCCTTTTTTGACCGCATCCTCCGCCCAGTGATAGGTGAAGCTGCTGCCCACAAGGAAAAAGGTGGCGACAAGGGTTTTTTGCCATGGCAACTCCGCATAACTTTCGCTTGGGGGCCAGGCATGGCCCGGTTGCCAGGGAAATCCATTTTCCGCCCACCGAAGAACAAAGTAGCCGCCGAGCAATCCGGCAAAAAGCATGGCCTCGGATGCAAGGAAAATGATCATTCCAAACTTGCTGGTGGCGGGGGAAGCTTTGGCGTGGCCTCCTTCGTGACTGTCGGCGTCGTGGGTAAGAACAGCGGTGCTCATCTGGGTAAAATCAAAAAATGAAAGGTTGGCTCATATATCGTTCAGAGCCCCCCCATGGCAAGCCCTTGTTTTCCGCAGAACGGAATTGTCCTCCTTCCCTGGCGCAGTCACAGTGAGGAAATGCCCGATGTCTCCAATATTTCCTGTTACCAGTTCGCTCCGCTGGAGGATTTAAAACCTCTCAGATCGAGGCTGTTGCTTCTTGGAAAGGAACTCGAGCTCAAAGGCACAGTCCTCCTCAGCACCGAGGGCATCAACTTTTTTATCGCGGGAATCCGAGAGAATGTGGACCTGTTCGTGGAGGAATTGCGTCGGGTTCCGGGGCTGAAAAACATCCAACCAAAATTCAGTCCCAGCAAGTCCCAGCCGTTCACGCGCATGCTTGTCAAAATCAAGAAGGAGA
>JBGSVX010000319.1:0-6894 GCA_041752795.1 Terrimicrobiaceae bacterium | reverse complement strand
GGCACCAATGGCAAGGGCTCGGTCTGCGCTCTTTTGGAATCCATACTCTGCGAAGCAGGCCATCGCACCGGCCTCTACACCTCCCCCCACCTCATCAATTTTTCGGAACGCATCAAAATTTGCGGCCATGCGATCCCGGAAACCGACATCGAGCACGGCCTCCAGTTGCTGAAATCCGTTTCCGAAAATTGGAAACATTCCCCCACCTTTTTTGAAATCTCGACTGCTCTGGCCTTCTGGTGGTTCAGAAATCAATGCGAGATTTCCATTATTGAAACCGGCATGGGCGGACGCCTGGACGCCACCAATGTCGTCATTCCCGAGACCTCGGTGATCACCCCCATCGCACTCGACCACTCGAAATGGCTGGGCTCCTCCATCGCCGAAATTGCCGCAGAAAAAGCCGGAATCATCAAACCCGGTCGTCCGGTCGTGAGCGCCATCCAGCATCCTGACGCTGAACAGATCATCACCACTTGCGCACAAAAATTGGGGAGCCCGCTGCGCTTTGCCACCTCGCCCTGTGAATTGCCAGTGGGTCTTCCAGGCGAACATCAACGCTGGAATGCCGCCCTCGCCATCCTTGCTTTGGAATCCGCAAATTTTCGAATCCCAAACCATGCTCTGACCTCCGGTCTGACCAATACCGCCTGGCCGGGACGTTTCCAAAAAATTGGCGGGCGCTGGATTCTCGACGGAGCCCACAATCCCCACGCCGCCCAGGCACTCGTCTCCACATGGCTGTCCCACTATGGTGATTTGAGAACCTCTGTGATTTTTGCCTGCATGGCAGACAAAGAGGCCTCCAGCATCCTGAAAATCCTTGAGCCCATCACCTCAGATTTTCATTTTGTTCCTGTAGAAAATGATCGCGCGATTTTGCCCGCTGATCTTTGCACCCTCACCGGCCACGCCTCTCAGGCCCATACCTCCCTGCAAGACGCAATAGGGAGGGTCATGAATTCGCCCAGCCCCCCTTCCCACGGCAATCCAGCCCTCATCACCGGCTCGCTTTTCCTGGTTGGCGAGGCAATGACCTTGCTCGAAAAATTCAGGGAAACCGGGCAAAAATCCTTCACCGAATCGGATTGAACAAAATCCCGGTTTGGGTAGATTGTTTTTATGGCGCTCCCCGACAATAATTTTGTGCAGAACTTGCTCGACAAGTTCAGTCGCTCACGAGACTTCACAATCTCTTTTGTTTTGCATCTCATCATTGTGATGATTTTTGGAACGACCGTGTTGTTTCAAGCGGTCCAGGAGCCTCCGGATTTCGAGGGCGGAGAGGGCGGGTTCGTTCAGCCCGGGGAGGTTGCGGCCCAGCAGCCACAACAACAGACCACTCCTCAAAAAACTGAGTTTAATGTGACCACGGTTGCCACTCCAACTTCCCAGTCCAATCTGAATGCGATCACCACCACGGCTCCGAATGCGCTCAATTTCACGATGAGCCCGACGATCTCGCCGGTGATGACAACCACCCCGACCGCCCCAAGCGCGGCCACCATGGCTCCCTCCGCATCAAAGGTCGGCGGCGATGGGCTCAGCGCAGGAGCCGCTTCCCAAATCAAAGCGTTCACCGGCGGCTGGGGAAAAGGCACTGGCAGCGGCACGGGAACTCGCAACCGGGAATTTGAATTCACCGCCTACATCGGCCAATACGCAGGAGGAAACTGGAACTCCACCGTGCGCGTGGTACAAAACAAAATCGTCACAGGAAGCCTCCCGAACCTTCTTTATTTGATGAGCTTCTGGTCCAAAGACCGCATCAAAACCAATTACAAAAACGTCCAAGCCCTCAAACTCGACAGCGACGAAATCTTTTCGGTCAAGCCTCCCTTCATCTTCATCACAGGCACACGCGATTTTAAACTCACGGACAAGGAGGTCGAAAACCTTCAGAAGTATGTGCGCATGGGCGGCTGCATCTGGGGCGACTCTTCGGTTCCCGGTCTGCGCTCGCGCTTTGACATTGCCTTCCGTCGCGAAATGAAACGGGTGATTCCCGATGTGGACAAAGATTTTGAACCTCTGCCTCCAAATCACCCGATCTTCACCGAGGGCTATTTTGCGGAAATCAAGGATGTTCCTCCGGGCCTTAACTACTACAAGGACCCGGTTCAGGCTTTGAAAATCTACGGAGAAATCGCGATCATCTACACATCCAACGATTATGGAGACATGTGGCAGGTCGGCCTCAATGAGCAGGGACAAATCGATACCCGCCGCAATCAGCAAAGCCAATACGTGGCCATCAACGATACCATCTTCAATAACCGCGGCGTGTACATTCGAAACATCAGCCCGGAATCCCTCGCAACAACCTTCAGATTCGGAACCAATGTCGTCATCCATCTGCTGACACGCTGGGAAGACAAAGTTCGCACCGCTCCTTCCCTCTGAAATTGTTATTCGGCATCCTTTGCCCTCGATTGGCTCCGATTGTGCTTGTAGCCTGATATCGTGGAAACTCAGGACCCGCAGACAGGGCGAACGCAAAAGGGAATTGAGGGGGCGTTTCTGGCCGCCGGAAGATTAAGCTCCGGCGTTCAGCACTTTTTTCGGCGCATGATGCGGCGCCCCCGCACGGTCAGCGAGGCACCGAATCTGCTCCCAACCCTCATCAAAGTTTTTGCCGCGTTCGCTCGGGTGGACGGGGAATTGCTGGAGGAGGAAATTGACTCCAGCCTTGGCTTCCTCCGCTACGACTACCCGGATGCGGTTTATTCAGAATTGCGAAAACTCTTCCGGGATGCCCTCCATGAGCAGCAGGACCTGAATGACATCGCACAAAAACTGACCAATCAGCTCAGCGATGAACAAAAAATTCTTCTGGGGGTCCAACTTTATGACCTCATCTCGCGCGCAGGCCTCAAGCAAGAGCAGGTCGTGGCCTATTACTCGTTCATGTCGAGTCTTGGGATGGCCGCCCAAGCCATCGACATCGTCTATCAACTCAACGCCAACGAGGGATTCGCAAGCCCCGGCATCTACCATCAGGGAACCTCGCCACTTGAAGCAGTCAGCTTCGGCATGGCCGGCGACTCCGAAGTTGTCCTTCCCATTTTTGAAGCCGGACAACGGATCCTTGCCTACAGATACCGGGACCTGATTCTCATCAAAAATGTGAGCGGCCGGGTTCTGATCGTGGGGGGACGCCGGATCAAAGAAGGTGAGTTCTGCCGCATTTTCCCGGGTCAGCGAATCCTGGTGGATGATGATGTGATCACACACGCGGATTTGGTTTTTTACTTCAATGCCAAAAAGAACGTGCAGCTTGCGCAGCTTTTTGTGGCGGTCAACGAACTCGATGAGGTGCGGTTGGAGAAAAATCGCACGCGGGATTCCTGTCTTGAAGTGGTGTTTGGTCTGGGGGTGAAAGTGATTGCTCTCGAGGATGTGGATGCCGTCCTGAATGGGATTGCGCTCAAGCGGGGCGTGAGTGTGGACGCAACGCTTGATAACAACATTATTTTTCATAATGACAGTGAACTGAACCTCGGGGATCTCCGCCGACGGGCACGCCAATTCGGTGGTCGCTTCCAACTCAAGCCTTCAAAAAGCGAATACCTTGTCTCCAACAATCCCGGACTCCTCCGGGAAGGTGACATTCTGCTATCTCCGGGAAGCGGGGGCGACATTCTGCTGAAAATTGCGTGTGACTATGACCGCAAGGAAGGTCATCTCGAAGTGCTCCAGTCGGACCGCCCGATTCTTGTGCGGGGCACTCCGGTTCGGAACTCTGCCCCGCTCGCAGATGGGGACGCGATCCGGATCGATGCCGGGCAGGTCCTTCGCTGCAAATTTTCCGAGAGACTGATCGAGGAGGAGCGCAATATTGTCCGTAACTTGGAGGTCAGGGATTTGACCTGCCGTTTCCGGGGATCGCAAACAGCCCTTGATGCCCTCTCGTTCTCGATCCAGCGCGGAGAGATGGTTTGCGTGATGGGGGCAAGCGGTTCAGGCAAAAGCACACTGCTCCGAACTCTGGCCGGCATGTTTACCCCATCCCAGGGAGAAGTGCTCTTCAATGGCCGCTCGCTGTATGCGAATTTTCAAAGCTTGCGACGCTACGTGACTTACATCCCGCAGGAGGATGCCTTTGATGAACACCTGACCATTGAGGAAAATCTTTCCTTCGCGGCGGCACTGCGCGCGCCATACCTCTCAGGACGCGAACGCGCCAGAAAAATTGATGGCAAACTCGCCGAACTCGGACTCAATGAGCGCCGAAACTTTGTTGTGGGGCCCGTTCATCGCAAAACACTTTCCGGCGGGGAACGAAAACGTCTCAACATCGGGCTCGATATGATCGGCTCCGCGGACGTTTACCTTTTTGATGAACCCACAAGCGGGCTCTCCTCAAAGGATTCCGAACATGTCATCGAAATCATTCGCGGCATCTCCCACAACAAAATCGTGCTCGTCACGATCCATCAGCCCACATCCAAAGTTTTTCAAATGTTTCACAAGGCGGCTCTTCTCGACCGCGGAGGAAAGCTCGTATTTTTCGGAACGCCGGCAGAAATGCTGAAATATTTTGCCGAGGCGGAACATCAACAACACTTCGGCACCGAGCTGGGGGGCTGCGAAGCCTGTGGCACGACCCGCCCGGAATTTATATTTGATGTCCTGGAAACCCCTCTCCGGGATCTTTCGGGCGATATCATCTTCGAGGAAAACAACCGGGGTCAGTTGGTTCCGGCGCGCCGGTTTCCTCCGGATTATTGGCGGGACAAATTTGAAGCCCACCGGCTCCTGAAAGACGTTCAAAGCGCTCCTGCCCCCAAGGACTCCCCGGCACTGAACTCCACCCCGGGCGGTCGCCGAAAGGATCCTTTGCGATGGCGGGACGAGTGGCGCCAACTGCGCATCCTCATCCTGCGTGCTTTTGTCAGCAAACTCCGCAATCGGGCCAACCTGCTCATCACCCTGCTCGCGGCCCCCACCCTGGCTTTTCTGATTGGCTTTGTCCTGCGATACTCAAAAGAAGACACATATGACTTTGCCAGTGCCTTCCACATCCCGACCTACCTGTTCCTTTCCCTCGTGGTTGCCATGTTCCTCGGGCTCACAAACAGTGTGGACGATATCACGCGGGACAAGCCGGTGCTTCTGCGCGAACGCAATCTGAACGTGCGACTAAGCTATTACGTGTTGGCCAAGGGGCTGACCCTTGCCGTCTTTGCCGTCATCCAATGCATTCTCTACACGCTGGTTGGAAATGCCATCCTCGAGGTGCGAGGTGTTTTCTGGGTGGTCTTTTCTGCAATGTTCCTGACCACAATCAGTGGTTTTGCCATCGGGTTGGTTGTTTCTTCCCTTGTCAATGAAAGCAAAACAGCCGTGCTCATCATTCCCGTGGTGTTGATCCCGCAAATTATCCTTGCAGGCGCTCTCATCGAATACGAAGAGATGAACCGCAATTTGGATTTTGTTTACACGCTGAAGCAGTGGACGTCCTCACATCCGGGATCCTCTCCCGAGGAACGCAGCGATCTTCAGGTTCCCTTTATTTGTGAGCTGATGCCCATGCGTTGGTCCTACGAAGCCATCGTGTTCTCCCAGGCAAAACGGAACCCGCTCACCTCCCGACAGGAAAAAATACAAAGTGAAATTGCCAAACTGGCAGCCGACAAAAACATGAGCGACACCTCCCGTGAGAGACTCGAGGACCTCAAGGACCTTCTGGCCATCACGTCCGGGCTTCAAAACAAGGACGCGGACGCCGTGGACCGCATGTTTTCAAGAGTGGATGCCGTGCTCGCCGGTCAGTCGCTCGATCGATCCCGGTTCAAAAACAAACCGGGCGTCACCGCCGAGCAGCTCTACGTGAACCAAAAAATTACCGACCTCATTTCCAAAGCCGAAATGGAGCAAAGTGATTATCGCGAGTCCCGACACCTCAATGTGTTTTTTGGACCGGTGAAAGAATACTTCGGCCTGAGAGCGGGAATTTTGGTTTTTAACAATGCTGTGCTCATCGTTTCCAGCCTGGGGCTCTTTCTCCTTCTCCATGCCATTCTCAAGAAACAAATTCGCTCAAATTGGGTCTGATTCTCTGCTTTGAAGCTTGTGTGACGTGCCGGTTCTTTGCATAGATTCGCGACAGAATGAAATGTCATCCCATCCTTCCCGCCTTGGCCCTGCTCCCTCTTGTCATGGCGACATCCGGGTGTTCGACTTCCCGCTCCACCGCGGGCGTTTCCCTTGAGGAGGCGGCCTATGCCACGGTTTACCTCGGAGCAGACGGACGAATCATCGCAGATCCACGGGCAACCAAACTTTCCAAACAAAAAAAATCCGGCAAACCCGCTTCCCGAACTCCGGCAACGCAGATTGCGGAAGGTTATTGGAATGGTGATGGAATCCCGGGAGGCCCTTCCATTCAAATCCGCCTTGGAGAACAAAAGGCCTATTTTTACAAGGGAGGAAAAGTTGTGGGCATGAGTCCAATTTCCACAGGCCGGGAAGGATATGCCACGCCGGCAGGTCACTTCCGTGTGATCCAAAAGAATGAGGATCACGTCTCGAATCTCTACGGAAATTATGTGGATGATGCAGGAAAGGTTGTGATGGCAAACGTCGGAGTGAACCGCGACCCCAGGCCTGCGGGAACACGCTTTCAGGGCGCATCCATGCCGTATTTTTTAAGAATTCATGGAGCAGTTGGACTTCATGGTGGATACCTGCCCGGCTACCCCGCCTCGCATGGCTGCATCCGCCTGCCCATGAATATGGCTGAGGTCTTTTTTGCTAGCCTAACTTCCCCGGCGGAAGGCCTGAAGGGCCGATAAACACAGGGGGTCCGATATTTTTCGGGCTACAGCTGTGCTCCGGAGGGGAAGGCGGCCCACTTGGGAGGGGTGGCGAAGAGGGGCAGGAGTTTGAGTT
>JBGSVX010000318.1:0-2640 GCA_041752795.1 Terrimicrobiaceae bacterium | reverse complement strand
TGCGCTCGATGCGCTCCAAAAAGATTTCTCTGACCCCAACCAAGATGGCCCAATTCGTGCCGCAGAGTTTCATCCTGGAAATGCCGAGGATCGGGGACGAGTGCGAGAGAGTGTAGTGACAGTCGGCAGAATGCTTCTCGGGAAATAGGGGTCAGGGTGCATATTCTTACATGTTTAATCGTTCTCCTCCGTCCCTTCACACTTCAATTCCGGCGATGGAGGCACAGGCTCACAGCAACATTCCACAACTCCAAGATGATGGAATATGCACCCTGATCCCGAATGGCACAAACTTAAGCCCTGAAAGGGCTTCATCCTATAGCCCGGGGCAAGCGCCAGCGCCGCCCTGCGTCTTAAAATAGTGCATCCCTGCCCTGAAAGGGCAGCATCACAAATCCTCCTTAAGTTCGTGCCATTCCACCCTGACCCCTATTTTCCGGACTTGCCGGATCATTGGCTGGAAGCCAATGCCACAACCGCTCAGAAATTTTTTTTGATTTTCGCTTGCGCTGGGATTGCTGCGGGGTAATCTCCACTTCCCTTTCCACACCGGAAAGGGATTAACGAAAACAGTTCTTTACGATTTATGTCCACACCAGCCGGCCAACGCATCCGCATCCGCCTCAAGGCATTTGACTACCGCATCCTCGACGCCTCGGCGGCCGAGATCGTGGAAACCGCAAAACGCACGGGTTCCAAAGTCACAGGCCCGATCCCTCTCCCAACCCGAATTGAAAAATTCACGGTCAACCGGTCTCCCCACGTGGACAAAAAATCCATGGACCAATTCGAAATCCGCACCCACAAGCGCATGCTCGACATCGTCGAACCCACCGCAAAAACCGTGGACGAACTCCGCAAGCTGAATCTCCCAGCAGGCGTCGATATCACCATCAAAATCTGATCACCATGAGCATTGGACTTCTCGGCAAAAAATTGGGCATGACCCGCGTCTATGACGCCAAAGGTCGCGCCACCACGGCAACAGTCATCGAAACCCGCGGCAATCGCGTTCTTCAAACCAAGACCGCCGAAAAAGACGGTTACACCGCCGTGCAGGTCGGTTTCGACGATCAGAAACCCCAGCGGGTCACCAAAGCCCAAACCGGCCACTTCAATAAAGCTGGCTCCACTCCGAAAAAATTCGTTCGCGAATTCCGCTTTGCGGACGGAGAAGCCACACCGGACTTTCAAGACGTGCCCCTCTCGACCTTTGAGATCGGTCAGTTTGTGGACGTGATCGGTCAGTCCAAAGGCAAAGGCTTCCAGGGCGTTGTCAAAAAACACAATTTTGCGGGTCAGCCCGCAACCCACGGTTCCATGATGCATCGCCGGAACGGCGCCATCGGAAACCGCTCCACTCCCGGACGTGTCTGGAAAAATATGGGCATGCCAGGTCACATGGGTGACGAACGCGTGACAGTTCAAAACCTTCAGATCGTGCAAGTCCGTGAAGAGGACGGCGTGATCCTCGTGGATGGCCCGATCCCCGGAGCCAAAGGCACCTACGTCATGGTCCGCCCCTCCATCAAAAAGAAAAAAGTCGCCGAGAAGAAATAACCTTCCGGTGAACTGACCCCAAGGCCTAGCGCCCAAGTCACGTTTCTAAAAAAACCCGCCAGTCCCTGACCGGCGGGTTTTTTCGTTTCGTGCTGGAAAAGAAAACCAGAGTTCCACCGCGGATTGCACGGATGGGCGCGGATTTTCAGAAACTGATGGCAACCAGCGCCCATCTCCCCTTTTTCCGATAAATCCTGTTGAAAAAAAGTTTACATCTCCCCCATCCGCGTTCATCCGCGTAATCCTCGGTTCAATTTTCCTTTCCGTGGTTCATCCTGAGATCTTGTTGAAAAAGCTTCGTAAACCGTCGCACGGGATTCCAAGTATTCAGCGATTAGTTCTTGGGCTTCTGTATCCTGTCGATAAATGACCCGGTATTTTCCAACCCGGAGTCTCGAGAATCCCTGGAGCGGGGGTTGGAGTGGCTTGGTATCGCCCTTCTTACCGGCCTCGAGGTCAGCCAAGGCGCGGCGGATCGATTTTCGAACGTCAGGATGGAGTGTTTTCAGGGTGGCGGCGACCTGATCAGAGTATTTCACTCGGAAAATTTGTCGGCCTCGGTGTATCGAACTTTACCCGCACGCATGCGTTCCAAGTGGGCCAGAAAGCCTGGGTTTTCCATCAGTTCCCGCGTTTCATCCCGTTCCGGCCGCAAATCGAAAGGCAAACCGCCCACCTCCTCCACCTTCGCAAAAAACACGTTCACCGCTTCGCCCGGCGTCAGACCATACCGTTTGAGAATCATCTCCGTCCTCGCCTTGCGACCTCGATCAATACGAGCACGAAATAGCTCTGTTTTGCTAAGAGTGGGCATCAAAGCACAATTAGGCTCAATTTGAGCACTTATCAAGCGTTTTAAAACCACATCCCTCTCTCCATCCGTGTTCATCCTGTCATCCGTGGTTAAATTTCTTTTCCTTGGTGACTTCTGAAAAACAGGATTTTCACCGCGGATGACACGGGTGGGCGCGGATAGGACCGATCAGGGAAGTCCGCACCAAATCGATTCCGCATTCGTGAATGTTCGTTCCATTCGTGGTCAAAAATTTCCGCCCCTCAGGATTCCCGACCATTGGTGCT
>JBGSVX010000317.1:0-1687 GCA_041752795.1 Terrimicrobiaceae bacterium | reverse complement strand
GAACTCTGGCGGTTGGGATCGTCAAACCCCATCGCAAATTCCCTGCGGATCACTTCCTGCTCTTTGATGTACTCATCTTCGGGCAGAGTGGAGTTCATCATGGCATCGGACAGAATCTCCACCGCCTCGTCAGCGCCGTCGGCAGGCACGTCGATCCAATACACAGTCCGGTCGAAGCTGGTGTAGGCGTTGATGTAGCCGCCACGATCCTGCACCTCGCGCGAAATAGCCCCCACGTCGCGTTTTTCGGTGCCTTTGAAAAGCATATGTTCAAGGATGTGCGACAGGCCTGCGCCCATCCATTTTCCTTCATTGATACTGCCTGTTCCGCACCACGCCTGAACGCTGGCCACAGGAGCCGAATGGTCCTCCTCGACGATGACCTTGACGCCGTTTTTCAGCGTAAAAACCTGCGCATTGCTGTCGGGCAGGGTCGGTGTGGATGTGGTGGAGGCGCGGGCTTCCCGGGCCGGAGCGAGGGCGGTCATCATAAAAAGCGAAAATCCGAGGGCGAAAGAAATTTTCATAGAGGTTACTGTCCGACAACGCCGGAGTCGTTTGTGCTCAAATTATCCGGTGACGGCAGGAATGGCTGAATAAAGGCTTCCTCGAAATCGAACCCGTCCCGGAAGCTTTCCTGCGTGTCTTCGTCGGTTTTGGCAAAGACGCCGGACTGGACGAGATTAAAAACCATATGGCCGATATCGGCACAGTTGCGGACACCCCAGTAGTTCAAAACCGTCACGGCCATGGGGCCAAACTCATGGAGCGCATGCACACGGAAACCATCCAATAGGTCCGCCGCACTCACATTGGCGGAGGCGTCCTTGCGGGCCTTTTTGCGGCGCTTCAGCGTGGCGTCCAACGCATCCCGCAGGAACGCGTAACCCTCGACGTCATACCGCGAATCCTCGGTCAGAATTTTTTCCACCGCGCCTTGAAATCCGATGGCCTGCATATCAGTTCGCCCCCTCCCCCGCAGAAACCAGCGGTGCAAGCGCCATCGTCGCACGCCATTGTTGGGTTCCCAAGCCCACCAAAAAGGCAAGCAGAACAAACGCCATCAGCGTCCGTTCGCGTCGAGTCAGAAAAACCATCACCCAAAAATACCGACGCCACGCATTCGTGCAAGCGCGCATCGCAAGTCGGAGCATCTCTTCGATGCCCTCACCCCAACCTCCGGAGGAAAACGCCGGGACATTTCCGCCTTTTCCAACACAAAAACGCCCGATTGCGGCCCTCCAGAATCCCCAATCCACGGACTCCGACTCGCCCAATCTCGGGCCCGCACGCCCCGGCCTCACCACCCCCGGGCTTCCAGATCGTTCATGTGCCGACTGATCGGATCCGTGCGCCGGGTGGTTTCGTTGGTCGGCATCTCCAAGATCACGTCAAACGCCTCACTCGGCGTGTCGAGCTTCGCCGCTTCGAACCAGTTCAAATAATCCTCGATCTCCGAGCACCGCAGCGTGATCGCTTTTTGCAGTTCCATGTTTTTTGCGAGCCGCTTGTCGACATTGCGTTTCGGTTTGCGGACCAATTCCGTGGCGATCAAATGGTATTCCTCCACGATCGGTCGCAGCAGCGGATGCGAACGCACCTGCAAACGGAGCAACTCCTCAGCCTTCTGACCCATGATGAATTTCCCACTCTTGGTGCGCGCAATGAGGGGAAATGACATCGGCCA
>JBGSVX010000316.1:0-4142 GCA_041752795.1 Terrimicrobiaceae bacterium | reverse complement strand
TCCTACACCCGCACGCAAGCCTGCATAGGCCCGACCAATCTCATAAGCTGCTTTCCCATCTCCCGCATCTGCCGCTGTTTCCAACCAAGCAAGGGCGTAAGGTGCATCCACCGGGAGATACGACATTCCGAGCCATCCTGCGATGGGTAGGTCTTTGCCAAAAACTTCCAAATGCGGCTTCAGCGCTTGCAAATTCGCGGCATCCCAAACCACGGAACTTGTGGGAAGACTTTCAAAAAGCTCGAGTGCTTTGGTGCGGAAGCGCGCGTCTTTTGGAAATTCCTGATATCCCCGTGCTGCGATGCCGAGGGCCGCAAGGGGGTCACTTTGAGTGTTGATTTCGGCCAGCAAGTCGTCCGCGGGATTGCTAGGTGGAGTCGGTGTGGGCGTGGGTGTTGAAACCAGCGGGAGTGGTGGAGTCAGTGCGGGCGATTTGGGGAGAAGCAGGAAGGCTCCGCCCCCGAGCACGCCCAGAACCACGAGGCCGGCAGCGATCGCAAGGAGCGGCATCGAACTGCTCGTTGCCTTTCCCGCGGCCGGCAATGGCAGCTCAACGGGCAAAGTTTCTGGAGCCTGGGCGAGAGGATGCTCATGGAGCTGATGGACCGTCATGACGGGTTCCTCAAGAGGAGGAGCCGGCGGTTCAACCAGGGTTTGAGAATCCAAGATTTGCGTTTCCTGACCGGAATCCACCGGGAGCACAACTTCCGTGGCGAGGTCCAATGCGGCAATGTCATGGGTAGGGGTCCCCACGGAATCACCGCACATTTCCGCAACAGCCAAAATTTCACGTCGCGCCTCCGAGGCCGTCGCGGGCCGGTCGTCGGGGGACTTTGCCATCAATCGTGCCAGCAAAGTTAATACCGGCTCGGGAAACCCACCCAGCGATTCCAAGGGCGGGGCGGCATTCAGGTGCTGACTCATCACTTGGGCCAGGGACCCGGTGAACGGGGTCTTGCCGGCGAGCATGAACCACAGCGTGACGCCCAGAGAGTAAAGATCCGAGCGGATATCGAGGGCTTTTTCTTCGAGTTGTTCGGGACTCGCAAAATGGGGAGTTCCCAAAAAACCTCCCATGGTCAGTGTGGCATCTTCCTGCGCACCCCCGATGGCCTTGGCAAGGCCGAAGTCAATCACCTTGACGAGCAGGTCCCGATGCGAGGAGGGATCACTTTCGCCCTCCCGCACAAGCATCATATTGGCCGGCTTGATGTCCCTGTGAATGAGTTCCTGCTTTTCTGCCGCTGAAAGCGCGCGGCACACCTGCGCGGCAATTTTGAGAGCCAGGGAAACCGGAACCGCACCCTCCCTGCGCATAAAGGCTTCCACGGTTTCTCCATCGATGAATTCCATCGTGTAAAACCAAACATCTCCCTCGCATCCCAAATGATACACTGAGGCGACATTGGGATGACGCAAACCAGCGGCGGCCCGCGCTTCGCGCAAAAAGCGCTGACGCGCCACCTCGCTTTGCAGGTAGGCTCCATTGATCACCTTGAGTGCCACAGGACACTGAAGGCTTGTGTCGAAGGCCTTGTAAGTGACCCCCATGGCTCCCCGTCCGAGTTCAAACGGCGACCCGTCGTCGCGGGTCAGAACTTCGAAGTGTTCGAAGACCAGCCGTCCGGAATCAGGATTGGGAGCAGACTCGTCGCTCATGGGCTCCGGGTTTGCGAGGACATATCATTGGCCTCCCAGGCTCCTCTGCCGGGGTGACAGACCAGCGCCTTGCCATCATATCCGGTTTCGACGTGATACAGGCCTGCGATCTCGGAGGCTGCTTCCTCGGCACGGGATTCCTCGGCCAAGGCCACAATGGCCCCGCCAAAGCCTCCGCCTGTCAGACGCGCCCCAAAAATCCCTTTCACCGAATTTGCAATGCGCACCAAAGCATCCAATTCCGGAGTGCTATTTTCAAAATTTTCCATCGAGCTTTTGTGGGATGCCGTCATGAGTTGGCCAAACCCGGCGGCGTCCCCTGACCTCAAAAAACCGAGCGCGCGTGTTACGCGGTCATTTTCCCCAATAATATGAGCGGCTCTCCTCCGCACGAGGGGTGGCATGTCCGCCGCAGCGAGCGAATGTTCCGTCGCATCGCGCAAGGCCGGCACGCCAATCGCGCGAGCGGCTTCGAAACACATTTCCCGCCGCTCGTTGTATTCGCCACCCGTGAGGGCATGTTTCACGGCAGAATTCACAATCACCAAGGCGGCTCCGTTGGGAAAAGGAACGGTCTCCACGGTTTCCGACCGGCAATCGAGGTAGATGGCATGACCAGCCCGTCCGAAAATCGAGGAGACCTGATCGAGCAGGCCGCAATTGACTCCCACAAATTCATTTTCCGACCGGCGGCAGAGCTTTGCGAGATCGAGTGGGGTCACGGGTTTTGGAAACATTTTCGTGAGGAGCACAGCCGTCGCGACCTCCATCGCGGCAGAACTCGACAAGCCGGCACCCAGAGGCAGGGTCGAACGATACGAGGCCTCAAATCCCGAAATGTCCCAACCCGCTGATTGTAAAATCTTTGTCACACCCAGCGGATAATCGGACCACTCCCCGGTTGGCTCAAGGCGCCCAACACTCGCAGAGACAGGCTGCATGCCCTCACTGCGCACAGAAATTTTTCCATCATTGCGGATCCCGCCCTCCACGCTGATCCCAAGATCCAGAGCGGCAGAAAGCACCACACCATCATTGTAATCGGTGTGATTTCCCAGCAATTCCACTCGACCCGGGGCAAAAGCAGAAAATGTCATAGTCAGTCTTTTTACCACACTGCCCGGCCAATCGTCCAACATGGCCTCGGCAATAGGTTGATTTTCTCCAAAAGGTCGGGTAAAAGATCACGCTCTAAGAAAATACTGTGGCAAAAGAAGAATGCATTGAAAGTGAAGGGGTCGTGGTGGACGTGCTGCCCGGGACAATGTTCCGGGTCAAGCTCACCAACGGCCATGTCGTGCTCGCGCACATCTCGGGAAAGATGCGGAAAAATTTTATCCGCATCGTTCCTGGTGACAAAGTGAAAATCGAGATCTCTCCCTACGACACCACGAAGGCGAGGATCACCTTCCGCGAGTCCGGCATTCAGCCGTTCCGTCGCAGGTAGCGCAGCACTGTTTCCCCCCGTGCCGAATCCGCAGGCCTCCCGCATTGCCGCAGAAAACCTCGCGAAGCTGTATCAGCAGGCCTCCTCAAAATTCGGTGAGAGCCCCGCGTTTGCCACACGCGCCGGAAGTGGCTCGAGCAAAGCGGAATTTGAAACAATCAGTTTCCACCGGCTTTTTGAGCGCGGTTTGGATGTGGCCACCGGCCTGATTTCCCATGGCCTAAAAGCCCGGGAACATGTTGCGCTCTTTGCCGACAACCGGTTGGAGTGGATTCTCTGTGATTATGGAGTCCTGATTGCCGGGGCCGCCGATGTTCCGCGCGGCACGGATATCACCGAGGCCGAGATGGCCTACATTCTTGAGCATTCGGATGCCAGGATGGTCATTCTCGAAAACATGGCAACGCTCGCCAAGTTTGAACGAGTCCGTCCCAAGCTCAAGCACCTTGAAACCGTGATTGTCATGGTTGCCAAAGGGGAATTGCCTCCAGGTGTGCTCACGCTTGCCGAAGTCGAGACGAAGGGGCATCAACTGCGTTTGCATGGGGACATTTCCGCCATGGAGCGCCTGGATGGTGTGCGCAGCGGAGATTTGTTCACCATCATTTACACGTCAGGAACAACCGGCACACCGAAGGGTGTGCAATTGACCCATGCAAACATGGCGTCCCAACTCCGCAATTTGCCCTTTGATTTGTATCTCGGCGAGCGGGCCCTTTCGATCCTGCCCGTCTGGCACAGCTACGAGCGGGTCTTTGAGATGATGGCAATCTGCATGGGCGTCTGCACCTATTACACCAATATCCGCACCATCGGGGAGGACCTCAAAACGGTGTCACCTCACGTGATGGCCTCCGCGCCTCGCCTCTGGGAAAACCTTTACCAAAAACTCATGGCGAAGGTTGAAACCGCTCCACCTCTTCGCAAATTTTTATTCGCCATTGCACGGTCCACGAATTGCCGGGCCCGGAACGCCGAGCGCTTTTTCCGTGGCCAAACCCTGGATATGGAAGGCCGTGGACCAGCCAAAAATCTT
>JBGSVX010000315.1:0-3443 GCA_041752795.1 Terrimicrobiaceae bacterium | reverse complement strand
AAATCTGCAAATCGCTAAGAGAATGGCGCGAGGGTTTCGGAATTTTCACTACTTTCGAATTGCCGCTTATCTCAAAGCCGGTGGACTCAACCTCAAAATCGCGCACATTTAAGCCCACTCAAAACGACGAAGAGTCTCCCGATCACATCCACGTTGCGTCCCATTCCTTTTCATGTGGTTATTCATCCTCCAGAAGGCGGTCTCACAAATCCCTCCGCTCTTCTCTGCGAAGCCGTGCGTTCGATCAGCAAGGACCGGCTCATCACACGATGGGACGCAGTTTCTCCCGCGACAATGGCCCAAGTCGAGGACCGGCTGCGGATTCTTATGCGACTCTAGCCGGATACACTCTTTATGAAAAACTCTCTTCTTTCTCTGCTGCTTCTTGTCACTCTTGTTGGCTGCCAATCTTCCAGTCCAGTGAAGGAGTGGAGAAAGCCAGGATACTATGGGGCGCCGAGGCAGTCGCTGGCAGTGATGGTTGCTGCCTATCGCCCGGCCATGCGGGCGCAATACGAAAATGCTATTTGTGTGGCATTGAGAGCGCGAGGAGTGCTTGCCAAGCCGACCTATGGCTCAATTCCGCTGGAACTTGCCTTCGGAAATCGCGCGGCCGCGGTTCAACGAATTTCCGGTGTGGACGGTGTCCTCGTGGTTCGCCCGGCGGATCCTCTTTCCATGAATGCCTTCACAGTCTCGCCATCAAACTCGGGAAGCACCCTGCAGCCATGGCAAAATTGGTTTGATTTTTTCACGGCGGACAAGGCGCTCTCTGCCCCTCCTACTACGGCTGGCGCAAAGAATCAGATCGGAATTCACGCGGCATTGTTTGAATACCCGACCGGTCAGCTCCTATGGAGTGCCACTGCGGTCACCCAGCTTGATGGCAGTGCCTCCGAGTCCCAACAAATTGCCACGGGCATTGTCAGGCGACTGCAGGCTGCGGCACTCATCCGGTGATTTCCCATTGAAGCGCAATAACTTTTTTGTCAGGACCTGCAGTTTGCTGTTCCTTCTTTCTGCATGGTCTGCGATGGCGGAGCCGGTGGCTCTTCCTCCTGCTCCCCCGCGACCAGGCGCTGGAGTCGGGCCGACCGAGGTGGGGGTCACTGCATGGTTTGCAGACATTTCGAAAATTGACAGTGCGGCACAAAACTTCACAGTGAATCTTTTTATTCTGCTGCAATGGAAGGATTCCTCACTGGCCCATCCCGGTCCGGAGGGGAGGACCTATGCCCTGGAGCAAGTCTGGCATCCGCGCTGCATGGTCACCAATGCTGGAGGTGATTTGAGAAACACCCTGCCGGAAACCGTGGAGGTTTCCCCAGAGGGCATGGTTTCCTATCGTCAGAGATTTGTGGGTTCATTTAACGAAGCCCTGGATTTGTGGCGGTTTCCCTTCGACAGCGAGACATTCACTGCGAACTTCGTTGTTCTGGGAAGCCGGCCGCAGGATGTTATTCTCGTGCCGGATCCTGCGTCAATTGCCAAGGGCTTGCGCGGTGCCATCGGGAAAAATGAAACCCTCACGATTCCGGACTGGAAGGTTACCAAACTTGAGGCTGGAGCGGCTCCCTATCGGTTGGTTCCCGGCACGGAGATTTCAGGATACAATATTTCGTTTTCCGCCTCGCGTGAGCGTCAGCATTATATTCTCAAGGTGATCCTTCCTTTGCTCCTGATTGTCCTCATGTCGTTTTCGGTTTTCTGGATTGATCCCACCCTCGGAGCATCTCAGATCAGCGTCGCAGTCACCTCAATGCTCACGCTCATTGCCTATCGGTTTGCGATTGGAGCAGACACTCCCAAGCTTCCCTATCTGACCTTGATGGATGCGTTCATCCTTTTGTGAACACTTTTGGTCTTTCTGTCATTGGTCGAGGTGATGATTACGACCCGGCTAGCTTTGACAGACCGTGTGCATCTCGCGCGAGCCATGGACCGGAAGTGCCGGTTCATTTTTCCATTTGTGCTTTTATCCGCCTCCATCGCGCTCTACCTCTTTTGGTGATGAACGGCAAACTACAGTCTCCGAACCGCTTGCCCCGTTACTCAACGATTCATTTGCTTGCCTCCATCCTCCTTCTATTTGTTAGCACCGCATTTATTGAGGATGTTCCCAACGGGCGGGTGATTGAGGGCGTGCTGCTCACCATTGTTCTCCTGTCGGCATTGGTTGCTGTTTCCAGCCGCAGGACCCTTTGGATCGGGGTGGTGCTCGCTGCTCTGACCCTTGGTGGTCAATGGGCCAGTATTGCTGGTGCGAAGGGCTTTCTCTCCTGGATATATTTTTTGCCTGCGCTGGCATTTCTTGTACTGGTCATCGGTCGGCTGCTCAAATTTGTGCTCGGAACCTCCGAGGTAAATATTGAAACCCTCTGCGCCAGCATCTCAGGGTTTCTCATGATTGGACTGCTCTGGACCATGCTTTACACACTGCTTGGACGATTGGATCCCATGGCCTTTCAATTTTCCCAGCCGGGTCAAACGATGGACGGGTTCGATGCCTTTTATTTCAGTTTTGTCACCTTAAGCACCATTGGTTTTGGCGACATCACCCCGGTTTCCCGTGTGGCCCGCATGCTGGCCGTGATGCAGGCCATCACCGGCATGTTTTATGTGGCGATTTTGATTTCCCGCCTGGTCTCAATCCATGCTGCCAAGGCCATGGACAACCTGAAAAAGCCGTGAGCTTTCTTCCCTGAAGCCGGGTGCAGGTTTTCCGCTCACTCATGAGTTTCCGGAGCACTTTGCGGCCAGTTTTAGTAATTTCTGTGCTGGGTTTTCTTGCACTGTGCGGTCTTGTCTGGTTTCTCGTGCAGCCGTCCGAATGGGAGCGCAAAGCGCCGGTTGCAAGTGTGCTTCCGCGAAGCCTCATGGAGGCCTCGGTCTTTCCTCCGGATGACTCGCTCACCTGCAGGAAATGTCATGAAGCGGAATTTGCAGATTGGGCCGGGTCACAACATGCCCATGCTAACCGATTGGTGAACTTTCGTCAGGACCTTCCTGCATTCAGGCCCTCAAGAACTTATCATGAAGGATTATTAACCACGGAGGTTTTTGAAAAATGGCAGCAATTGCTTGTCCGTCAGACCGGACCGGACGGTCACACGTCCACGCATCAAGCTGTCGCGGTGATTGGTGTTGCTCCATTGATTCAATATCTTACCCCCTTTCCCGGCGGTCGTCTTCAGGTCATCAATCCCGCGTTTGATCCAAAAAAGAAAGACTGGTTTGATATTTATCAAGGGGAGCCGCGTCAGGCCCATGATTGGGGATTCTGGAAAAATCAGGGCATGAACTGGAATTCGCAGTGTGCGTATTGCCACACCACCTCCTTTGAAAAAAATTATGATGTGGGAACCGATGCCTATTCCTCCACGTGGAAGGCCATGGGAATTTCCTGCACGCAATGTCATGGAAAAATGGAGGGTCATGCCGCA
>JBGSVX010000314.1:0-3505 GCA_041752795.1 Terrimicrobiaceae bacterium | reverse complement strand
AAATCTGCAAATCGCTAAGAGAATGGCGCGAGGGTTTCGGAATTTTCACTACTTTCGAATTGCCGCTTATCTCAAAGCCGGTGGACTCAACCTCAAAATCGCGCACATTTAAGCCCACTCAAAACGACGAAGAGTCTCCCGTGATAAGGTGATCTGCGGGAAGGCTTCGAAAAGCAAGAAACACATGTTCGACACCGACATAATCATGTCCGTAGGAAGTTGCCAATTTTTCTCCCTCCCCAAGGAGATGAATCAACTCCGCTGAATCAAGATCTCTTCGAAACCAAGGCATAATTTATTTTGCCGGACAGTATTACTGAGCCAAGTGTTGTATAACCCCTACAAATGCGTCACCGAAGGACAGACTTCGTTCATGGCGCCTCATTGGGATTTTTTAGCCGCACGGAGCCCCCTGCTCAAGCAAAATAAGGATATCCGTCATGCCATGTCATTACGCCAGATCAAGAGGGTTTGGCACTCCTGCATATGGTCGCTTTAACACATTGCTGGATTCGATTTAGAGGCGGAGAGCTTTTTTTAGATAGGATTAACAGGATTTCGGAGGAGCAGTTGGGAGGATCCGGGGATGGTATTCCTAGTTTTTCTACTCTGTGACCTCTGTGGCAAATATCCGATGCTTTTTACTTAAAACTTAATTCTCGAACAAGCGAGTTATCGGATCAGTTCCGATCTTTCTCCAATCGGGAGGCCTTTTCAATCAGGGTCAAAAACTCAGCCCGGTAGCTGCCGGGATCCTCGCTGAGGGCTCCTCGCACAATTTTTTGCAGGTCCGCCCAGCGGAGGTCTCCGGCGTCTGGAGATCCGCGTAATTTCATTCCGAACCCTGCGACTGCGGAAGCAAACCGGAAGTCCTCGCTCGCTTGGTCAAAGGATGGGATTTTGGTGGCGGGAAGTGGCATTTCGATCAATTCGCTGGTTTCGGCATCTGGAGCCTTGTAGCGGAGTTTGACGGTTAGCAACTCATCGGACTTGGCGGACTCATCGGACTTGGGGGCGCCGGTTACAACTGGTTCGGGCTGTTGGTATTTCAGGGGATCCACGGATGGCTGGCCGGGGAGGGATTGGCCTGCAGGAATGATTTCGTAAAGTGCGGTGACCGTGTGTCCGGCACCGATCTCGCCGGCATCTTTTTTGTCATCGTTGAAGTCTTCCTTCGCGAGCAGGCGGTTTTCATAGCCGACGAGGCGATAGCCTGCGACCCGGGCCGGGTTAAATTCGACTTGAATTTTGACATCCTTGGCGATGGTGAAAAGGGTCGCACCCATTTGGTCCACCAGGACTTTTCGGCCTTCGTTTAGGGAGTCAATATAGGCGTAGTTGCCGTTGCCTTTGTCCGCAAGTTTTTCCATGGTCGAGTCCTTCAGGTTTCCTGTTCCGAAGCCGAGGACGGAAAGGAACACTCCGGAGGCGCGCTCTTCTTCAATCAATTTTATCAGTTCGCTCTGATTCGTGACCCCGACATTAAAGTCTCCATCGGTGCAAAGAATCACCCGGTTATTGCCTTCTTTGAGGAAATGTTCGCGAGCGGTCTGGTAGGCGAGGCGGATGCCCGAGGCACCATTGGTTGACCCGCCGGCCTCAAGATTTTCAAGGGCTTGCAGGATCCGGGCTTTGTCCTTGCCGGAGGTGGAGGGAAGCACGAGGCCTGAGGAGCCGGCATAGACGGCGATGGCGACCCGGTCTTCCGGGGAAAGATTCTCCACAAGTGCCTGGAGGCTCTTTTTGAGCAGGGGGAGTTTGTCGGGGTCGTTCATGGAACCGGACACATCGAGGAGGAAAACCAGGTTGGCGGGACCCCGTTGCGAATTGTCAATCTCACGGCCTTTGAGGCCGATGCGAACCAACTCCCGCGAGGGATCCCAGGGGGCGCGGCTTACTTCCAGGTTCACGGAGAACGGAAGCTTTCCCTCGGGTTGGGGGTAGGAATAGGTGAAGTAGTTGATCAGTTCCTCGGTGCGGATTGCGCCAGCAGGAGGACGCTGACCGCTCTGCAAAAACCGCCGCACATTCGCGTAACTGGCGGTGTCCACATCAATCGAAAAGGTCGAAAGCGGATTTTCTTTGGCGGCTAGGAAAACGTTCTCCTGAATGGAATCATAGGCCTCGGTGTTGAAGCCGTCGTTTGGAGCTCGAAACAGTCTTCCGACCATGGGGATGTCGGTGTCAATGGAATCGGACTTGATTTTCCCACCGACGGAGGCAAAGCCGGATGAGGTCATCGCGCCTGCCAAAGCGGGGGACTCGCCGGCTTTTAAGTCCAATTCCTCTTTAAATTGAGCCGGAGCTGTTGTGACGGCGACCTGCGCGGGGACCGGGAGGGAAGCCGGCATTTCATTGCCGCCCCGCCTAGCGGGCTCGGCCTCGTCAGCAGCAACCACTGTGCTTTGTTGTGAATTGGGTTCGATCCTGCCACGGATGTCCCTGCCGTCCTCAGCCGGTTCCATTGCACTCGCAGAACCGTCAGCTCCGTAGTCAGTCGGACCCTGAGCCATCTTGTCCGCGGACACAATCGTTCCCTCCTGAATGGAATTGTCCGCAAGCAGTTGCTCAGCGGGAAGAGCCACCCCGGGAGCAGGAGGCACCGCTGAAGGTGCCTCGGCGGTGTGGTTCCGGCTCGATGATGCTTTCTGGAGCGAGCCGCTCACGCTTGGAAACAGAAGGGAGACCACCACGGTGGCTGCGGCAGCGGTGACCGCACCCCAAACAAGGTAGCGCCCGATTTTTGATTTTTTACTTTGCCCGGCCCGGTTGGCGGCATGGCGTTTGATTTCTGATTTTTGCTCATTGGTGAGAGTATCTGTGGACATGGGAAGTTTGCCGAGAGCCTCGGCGATTGGGATGGTTTCGTTGAGTTCGTGCTGCAAAGTTTCCGAGGCGGCCAGTTCGCGCTCGAATTGGTCTCGTTCCGGGCCGCTGAGTTCGCCAAGGGCATATTGGGTGATGCGGGGATCGTTCATGGTGTGGGCATTCCTTGAGTGTTCCAATGACGGCGCAAGGTTTTGATGGCCTCATGGAGTTGCACGCCGACATGGGAGACGCTGATGCGAAGGGTTTCGCTCATTTCCTTGTAGCTGAGGCCACCTTCAAATTTTAGTTTCACCAGTTCGCGTTGCTGGAGCGGGAGCCGGGTGATGAGTTCACGCAAGCGGGCTCCCTCCTCGGAAGCCATGGCTTCTCCCAGCGGGCCCGGGCCTTCATCGGGTTGCTCTTCTTCAGGAACCCCGTCCACAAACCGCACGACTTTCCGGCGGTGATCGAGGGCGCAATTCCGGCAAACAAAAAAAAGCCACGGTGCCAGCCGTGGCCACAAAGTGGGAAGGTCCTGCCGAGTGAGCCTCAGAAAGGTCTCCTGCACCGCGTCCCTTGCTGACTCCACGTCGCCCGTGATTTCTTTGGCATAGCTGATCAGCGGTCTTTCATACCGGCCGACGGCTTCCTCGATCATTTGTTCTGGTGACATGGCGTTCTACAGGGTCAACGCACC
>JBGSVX010000313.1:0-1539 GCA_041752795.1 Terrimicrobiaceae bacterium | reverse complement strand
TGGCGGCAAAAATTGCCTCCTCCGGCGCTCCTTGCCGAGCGAGGAAGCGCCCGCACTCATCCATGGAATTCGTAAGGTCATCCAATGTGGATTCCACAGTGCGCTCCCAGACTGAGGGGAACTTCTGGTTGTAAGGGGCAGGGCTCATGGCGCAGCGACAGTCTGTCCCTCGCTTGGAAAGTCGATGCAAAGCAGGGAGAGATCGTCGGCGAACTCCTCGCTTCCGGTAACGGCTCGTGCCATCTGCAAAATCTGATCAGGAAGATCGGGCTCCCGGCCATGGTCCGACACCCACTGTTTGAAATCCTCAAAAGCCAGCATGTCTCCGTTCAGTGTGCGAAGTTCGTAGGCGCCATCGGAAAAAATCAGTAAACGGGAGCCGGGGGGGATTTGGCATTCCTGTTCGGGGAAAACTCCCCCGGGAAAAACCCCGATGATGCGACCGGGTGAGCGAATTTCCTGTGGTCGTTCAGTGCCCGACAAAAGCAGGGCAGGGGGGTGCCCGCCCGAAGCGTGTTTCAGGATTCGTGTCCGAAAATCGTAAACCCCATACCAGATGGTGAAATACATGTTGTTGTGTTTCTCCATGGGAAAGGCCGAATCCAAGGTGCTCAAAACTGAAGAGGGGGAATGAAAGTCTGCTCCAGTGAGCGAGCCGGCCCTCAGAACATTCATGGCCGAAACAGAAAGCAATGCCGCGCCCACTCCATGTCCACACACATCCAAAAGGAAAATGGCATAGGAATTTTCATCAAGGCGGTGATATCCAAACGCGTCGCCACCCAACTCCGTGGACGTCTCAAATCGCCAGCGAATTTTTAAAGGATCGTCCTCCGGCTTCGGAAGCATGGACGCCACATAATTGGAGGCCTGCCTCAACTCTCCCACCAATCGCTCCTGAGTTTCTTCAATTTTTTGAAGGTGGGCGCGTTCCAAATCGCGAAGGGCTTTTTTTTCCAGGCTCGCGCCAATCCTTGCCCGGAGCAGGGTCGGATCAAATGGTTTTGGAAGATAGTCCTCCGCACCGGCTTCAATGCACTGAATGACCCTCTCCATCTCATCCAATGCTGAAATCATAATGACCGGCAGATGGCGGGACTCGGGGTCTGCTTTCAATTGCATGAGTGCCTGGAAGCCATCCATCTCGGGCATCAAAATATCCATTAAAATCAAGTCCAACGATTCGTCAGCATGGACGATTTCCAAGGCCTCGCGGCCATTGCCCGCCTCGACGGTTGAGTGTCCCTGCTTGTGAAGCCTGCGAATGAGGGTTTCGCGGTTTCCGGCATTGTCATCCACCACAAGGATTCGACCAGTCAGGGCTCCCGGTTTTGAACTGGAGCTGAGAGGCTCATGATTGGGAAGGCTGGAATTTTCGGGCTGTGAAACAGGCAGGACTCCTTCCCTTTTTCCACCACCCTCCAAAATTTCCAGCATCTTTCGCGCGGCCTCGCGGATTTTTGTGAGGTCCGAGCGGTCTTGCACACCCTGGTCCTCGAGTTCCTCATCAAATAATTCGCTGTATCCCAGGATGTGATT
>JBGSVX010000312.1:0-3849 GCA_041752795.1 Terrimicrobiaceae bacterium | reverse complement strand
ATGGCTGATGGAGCACGTAGGCGAGGGCGATGTTGATGGGAGAGGTGTGCTTTTCGGCGGCGAGTTCGATGGCCCGTTGCCTGCGTTGAAAATTATCGGGGCTGTACCAGCAGCGAACCAATTCGGAATCCGAGAGTTTGTCCTCACCTGCGCGGGGGGTGAAGAACCCGCGGGCCTGACTTGACCACGCAAAAAGGGCCGTGCCCGTTTCTTGAAGCCATGCGCGGGAGTCCTTGTCCGAAGCGGTGACGCAGCCTCCCCAGACGGGATCAATCATTCTGGCCAGGCTGAAGTTATTGCTGAGGGCGGCGAAACCAATCAATCCCTTGCTTTTTGCATAGGCATTCGCCTCAGAAGTTCTGGCAATGCTCCAATTGGATCCGCCGAAAGCACGGATTTTTCCACGTTGAACAAGGTCATTCAGCACATCGATAAACTCGCCAGCGTGGATCTCCGGGTTGTCACGATGCATCAAGTAGAGGTCAACGTAATCGGACTGGAGACGTTCGAGAGTTTGATCCAGTTGCTGAACAAGAAATTTTGGTTCACAAAACGGTGTGTGTCCGCCTTTGCCGATCACAAAAATTTCGCTGCGGATCTGACGACTTTGAATCCAATGGCCAAGAAGCCTTTCCTGACGTCCTGCCCCGTAGATATAGGCTGTGTCAAACGCATTGCCGCCCCGTGAATAAAAGTCATCAAACACCGCACTGGCATGGGGCATGTTGGGCTGATTGTCACAACCCATCACCAGCCGAGAAATATCGGCATCCAAACCGGGAATCCGGGCATAGGCCATCGTGGTTCCCTCGGTTTTTGTGAGAGGCCGACCGGTGAGAGTTGGGAAATGATTTGATGATTTTTCTGATTCGTAGGTTAACCCAACCGCCGACCGCCAACGGTCCAACGTGAGCATGTTGTCCAAGGTGTCCTCAATGGGCACCTCCGGCACACTGCGTTTGCCATCAAAAACAGCCCGCGCAAAAGCATCCGCCTCCAGTCCGTAAAGCCATTGATCGGTTTCGACCTGAACTTCGTGTTCGTCCTGGCCTTGCGCCTTGACCCAAATGCTAACTTTTCCGCCCTCCCTGGCCGGAATCCAGCAATTCGGGATACGGATCGAACCTTCTGTGCCGTGGATGGTGATGCCATTATCCTGATTCAGTATTACGCCTGTGGAAAGCTGACCGAGGATTCCGCCGGGAAACTTGAGTGTGGCAACGGCCCAGCCATCGACGCCGGTCTCGAGGAGAGTGGCGGCTCCGCTGACGCTCTCCGGGCTGGCGAAGGGCTGACCGGTTGCCATCCCCGCAATTAATCGAGTGAGAGTGCTGGTGTAACACCCAACATCCAAAATGCCACCGCCTCCAAGGGCATTGTTAATTAGCCGACTCTCAGGGTCATAATTGGTTTGGAAGCTAAATATCGAGCGAATGAGACGGATTTCTCCAATGCGGTTTTCTTTGATCAATCCGCGCAGTATCTCAATGAAAGGATGACATCGCACCATGAACGCTTCCATCAGAAGAACATCATTCGCGCGAGCGGCCTCAGCAGCCGCCATGGCCTCGGCATAATTCATGGTTAAAGGTTTTTCGCAGAGGATATGTTTGCCTGCCTCCGCTGCTTTGATGATCCACTCCGCGTGATGAGGGTGCGGAGTGGAAATATAGACCGCGTCAACGTCAGGGTCTGCAAGCAGGTCATCATAGGATCCGTGAGCTGTGGGGATCTGAAATTCAGCGGCCATTTCCCTGGCATGTTCGAGCTGACGGCTGCCGACTGCAGCCAGAACCCCCAACTGGGAATGCTGAACCCCCCTTGCAAAAGCCCTGGAAATTTTACCGGCAGCAAGGAGACCCCACATGAGCTTTTTCATGCCCCCACTCTGCACAAGCACGGAATTCATTCAACACAAAGCGCTGTTGTTTTGATGCAATAGGACTTCGGGTTTGGTAGGTTCAGGCTTGACTGGAAACACGCAGAGCCCGATCGGGTGCATGGAGATTCTCCACACGGGAAGGCCTTAAAAACAACCTGACGATGCCGCAAACAGATCCCACTCCCCGCCAAACGCCGCCCGATGGCATCTCCGGAATGGTCGAGAGGGTGACCTATCACAATGAGGAGACCGGTTTCTCGGTGGTGCGGGTCAAAGTGAAGTCCAAGCGGGATCTGGTGACCGTGGTTGGGAACGTTGCGGATATTTCTGCGGGGGAATGGCTGACAGCGCAGGGCACATGGATTCAGGACCGCGATCACGGGCTGCAATTAAAGGCGGACCTCATCAAAACCAGCCCGCCGTCATCCCGAGAGGGTATCGAAAAGTATCTGGGCAGTGGGCTCATCAAAGGCATCGGCCCGGTCTATGCAAAAAAGCTGGTCGCAAAATTTGAAGAAAAAGTTTTTTTGATTATCGACCAACACTCGGTTCGTTTGGAGGAGGTTCCTGGCATCGGACGGGAACGTCGAATGAAAATCAAAGCGGCGTGGGCCGAACAAAAGATCATTCGGGAAATCATGGTTTTCCTGCATTCGCATGGCGTGAGCACGAGCCGGGCAGTTAGGATTTTCAAGGCATATGGCGAATCGGCCATCGAGACCGTGAGGGCAAATCCCTACTCTCTGGCCAAAGACATTCCGGGCATTGGTTTTAAAACTGCGGACACCATCGCGCAGAAGCTGGGCATCCCCCGGGATTCGATCCTCCGGGCCCGCGCGGGGCTTCTGCACTGCCTCGCAGAGGCCATGGATAATGGCCACTGCGCCCAACCTGAAGAGATGTTGAAGGAGAAGGCGGTGACATTGCTGGAAATCGAAAAGACTGTCGTGGACTCCGCCATGGAACGTCTCCTCGTGGACGGAGATGTGGTTTTTGATGAAGGGCTTGTTTATTTGCCCTTCCTCCTTGCGGCTGAGGGGGACATCGCGCTTGGCCTGCGGGAACTGACAGAAAAACCTTCTGCATATCCTCAGATCGACGTGGAAAAGGCCGTGTCTTGGGTGCAGGAAAAAACCGGGAAGGAACTAGCCGGGAGTCAGATTGAAGCACTCCGGATGGCCGTCTCTTCGAGGGTGCTGGTGATTACGGGCGGACCCGGTGTTGGAAAGACAACCCTCGTGAATGCGATCCTGCTCGTGCTTCGTGCAAAAAAAATTCAGTGCCTGCTGTGTGCTCCTACCGGACGGGCCGCCAAACGCCTTGGCGAAACCACGGGCATGGAAGCAAAAACCATTCACCGTCTGCTCGAGTTCCAACAAGGGGGCGGTTTCGCACGCGGCCGGGGAAATCCCTTGGACTGCGACCTGCTGATTGTTGATGAAACTTCGATGATTGATGTGCCACTGCTCGCCAAATTGATGCGTGCCCTTCCCGAAAAGGCCCACCTTCTTCTGGTCGGCGACGTCGATCAACTCCCGAGCGTCGGCCCGGGCCGAGCCCTCGGCGACATCATCCGCAGCCAGTCCCTGCCTGTTGCCCGCCTGACCGAGATTTTCCGTCAGGCTGCCGACAGCCACATCATCACCAATGCCCACCGGATCAATGCCGGCAACCTCCCGGAACTTGCTGCGGATTCGGCTTCAGATTTTTTCTTTATTGAGCGTGAGGAGCCGGAATCCATCCAAAGCACCATCCTCGATTTGGTGGCCAACCGGATTCCCAAAAAGTTACATTGCGACCCGGTTCAAGACATCCAGGTTCTGTGTCCAATGAACCGGGGTGCACTCGGGACCCGCCGCATGAATGAGGTCTTGCAGGAAACCCTGAATCCCCCTCGCCCCGGAGAATTTGCCATCGAGCGGTTCGGCATGCGATTCCGACTTCGAGATAAGGTCATTCAAACCCGC
>JBGSVX010000311.1:0-2148 GCA_041752795.1 Terrimicrobiaceae bacterium | reverse complement strand
CGTTCGGCCCTGCGCGAAATCCCATTCCTTGCCGTACCTGCGCGCACGATCCCATTTTTGCAGGGTGTGGATTTTGCCTCGGCTCCGCCGCTTCTTGGTTATGTGAACACACTCGCAAACCCCGAAGCTGATCTCTGGTTGCTCACTGAATCCGGCGAGCCCCTCCTCGCGACATGGAGGGTCGGCCTCGGAAAAACGGCGGCTTTCACCTCGGATGCCCGCAATGTCTGGGCCTCGGAATGGATCGCATGGGACAGCTTCGGGAAATTCTGGGCTCAGGTGATTCGCGAAATCAAACGCGGCGACGACTTGCGTCAGTTTCCAATGACCGTTGCGCCAGTGCCTGGCGGCTACCGCATTGCCATGGAAGCAGTGGATTCCGCCGGACGGATCCTGCCCGAGGCAGAGGCCTTGGTGACCATCACGGGCCGGAATGCCAAGGAGCAGACATTTCCTCTCTCACCTGTGGCCCCCGGCCTTCTGGAGTCCGTGGTCCGACCCGAGGGAGATGGTCCATGGGAATTCCGGGTTACTCTAAAAAATCAGGACCAAATCCTCGCTACACAATATGCCAGTCACAGGGATTCGTTTCCGCCAGAATACCTCATGGCTCCCGTCAATGCCTCCCTCCTAGAGCGCCTTGCCTCGGAGACCGGAGGGAAAATCTCTCCCTCTGCGGCAGAGATTCTGGCGTCCCGCCCAATACCAAGAGCCTCGCGTCAGGAACTCTGGTCATGGCTGGTCATCGCAGCCCTTCTCGTTTTTCTTGCCGATGTGGGACTCCGCCGCATCCACCGCTGACCGGAAATTACGGACAAAGGAATTGTCCGGTGACATCCAACGAATTACACCTGTTTCATGGCAGTCCCGAAATCACAACCCCCGAGTGAACATCCTCCGCTTGCCCGCGCGGTCTTCTGGGACCGGGATGGAACGCTAATGGAGGAAGTGGATTATTGCGGGTCTCCAGACTTGGTGCAAATCATCGCCGGTGCCGGTCAGGCCCTCGCCCGTATTGCCAAAGAAGGCTGGAAAAATGTTTTGATCACCAATCAAAGCGGGATCGGCCGGGGCTACTTTTCCGAGCAGGATTATCAGGCCGTCAACGCCCGACTTTTTGAGTTGCTGGGCATCACCATGGATGGAGTCTATTTCTGCCCGGACGTTCAGCCCACACCCCGCCGAAAGCCAGCTCCCGGAATGGTTCACGAAGCTTGCCGGGATCTTGGTATCGATCCCACCAGGTCATGGTTTGTGGGCGACAAGCCCGCAGACATCCATTGTGGAAAAACCGTCGGCTGCCGGACAATCCTCGTGAAAACTGGATATGGCTCCGCTCACCTTGACTGTGGTGCCGACCACATTGTCGAGAGCGCCGCCACCGCCGCTGATCTCATTCTTTCGTTCTAGAAATTGGCATCGGAATCCTGCCGCTGATTCTCTTTCTCCTTGTCTGAAATTTGATCCTAAAAACCGGGTTGGAATCACTGATTTCACGGATAACCACGGATTACGATATGTCCGATTCGATTTCTTATTTCCCTGGAGGAAGATACTTTTCTGGATGCTGACGAACATCATTCGTAATCGCTTCGTAAATGTCAGGATCAGCCTCAAACCCCTTCTCAAATGGATCATCGAATGCATCAACCTCAGACCAGATCTTATAGAATGCTTCTTCTGGAACTTTCTCGCCTCTATCCTCCCGCTGATTTAGTTCTGAAATGGCCTTCGACCACTTGGCGGACTTTGGAATCAACCCATCGATGAATTCAGCATGCTGCTTGCAACCGTAGGCCCGAAATGATTCAGCTACCTTCTTTAGCTCCCACTGCTTATAGTCGATCTCGCCAGGATCGCAAAGAAGGACATGCTGCATTCCTCCGTTGCCCCAAAGCCCTATAAAGATAATCACAAAATAGAAGCTAGAAGCGCGAGCTGACAAGTGGTATTCAACTGCATGCCTGACCTTCTGGTGGTAAAGCTCCCCTTCTGATTGCTCAATCACCGCATCGACATAATCAGAAAGAATAGTGCTCTCCTGGATGTCTTTGATGCCTTGAAGTTGATCAATTGCAGGGGGTTTCATATCGAGTTCATGTGCCCCTGCTAAAATCACGAGCATAAGGAAAGAGCAGGTGGTGGCGC
>JBGSVX010000310.1:0-4072 GCA_041752795.1 Terrimicrobiaceae bacterium | reverse complement strand
GAAAAAGTCGAAAAAATTGATGTAGCCGAGGAGATGTCCAAGTCCTTCCTCGACTACTCGATGTCCGTGATTATCTCCCGTGCTTTGCCGGATGCCCGCGACGGTCTCAAGCCCTCCCAGCGCCGCATCCTCTATGCGATGAGCGAACTGGGGGTCCTGCCCGGTCGCAAGTCCCTCAAGTGCGCCAAGATCGTCGGTGAAACGATGGGTAACTATCACCCCCATGGTGACCAGGCCATTTATCCGACACTCGTTCACATGGCACAGCCATGGGCCATGCGCGAGATGCTGATCCAGGGTCAGGGCAATTTTGGAAGTGTCGAAGGCGATCCGCCGGCTTCCATGCGTTACACGGAAGCCAGGCTCCAACACCTTGGTGCCGCGCTCATGGACGACATGGAGAAGGACACCGTGGATTTTGTGCCAAACTATGATGGCACCCGCACGGAGCCCACAGTCCTTCCGGCCGCATTCCCCAATCTCCTCATCAATGGTGGCACTGGCATTGCCGTCGGGATGGCCACCAACATTCCTCCTCATAATTTGGGCGAGGTGATTGATGCCATCTGGGCCCAGATCGACGATCCGGATATCACGATTGAAGGATTGATGGCTTATGTGAAAGGCCCGGATTTCCCGACCGGCTGCGTGCTCTGTGGCACGGCCGGCATCAAACAATATTTCACAACCGGGCGGGGATCGGTGAAAGTCCGCGGGCGTGCTGGCGTCGAAGAACTGAAGGGCAACCGGGAGCAGGTCGTCATCACCGAAATTCCTTACGGCGTAAATCGTAAGACCCTCGTCGAGCGCATTGCCGACTTGGTGAACGAAAAAATTCTCACCGATGTGAGTTATGTCGGGGATCAATCCGATGAAAACACACGGGTGGTCGTCGAACTCAAACGGGACGCCAATCCGAAAGTTGTCATCAACAATCTCTATAAGCACACGCAACTCGAGAGTTCGTTTTCAGTCACGATGCTTGCCATTGACCGGGGCCGTCCGAAATTGCTTTCGCTCAAAGAGGCGATTGCCTGTTACATCGAACACCGCCGCGAGGTCATTCTCCGCCGCACCCGTTTCCTGCTGAAGCAGGCCGAGGACCGTGCCGACCTGTTGGAAGGTTACCTCGTGGCCCTCTCTAATCTGGATGACTTTATCCGGATTATCCGTTCGGCCAACAGCCGGGAAGAGGCCAAAATCAAATTGCTGGCCCTCGAGTGGAGTCGTCAGACCGTCGAACATCTGGGAATCATGGTCCGTGATGGGGCCAAGCCCGGTGATGGCATGTATCGTCTCAGCGAACGTCAGACCGATGCCATTCTCGACCTGCAGCTCTACCGCCTCACCGGCATGGAGCGCGACAAAATCAAAGGCGAATACGACGAAATCCTCGCCACCATCAAAGACCTGCTCGATATTCTCGCCAAAGAATCCCGCGTTCTCAAAATCATCAAAGAGGAACTCGGGGTCATTCGCGAAAAATATGCCAGCGTCCGCCGCACGGACATTGTTCCTGATGAAGGCGAGATGGCGCTCGAAGATTTGATTGCGAATGAGGGCGTGATTGTGACTCTTACTCACAATGGTTTTATCAAACGAACCCTGGTGAGTGCCTATCGTGCTCAGAGACGTGGTGGCAAGGGAGTGATTGGCATGGTCGCCCGCGAAGCCGAAAAAGAAGAGGACAGCGACTTTGTCGAACACCTCTACACGGCGGCCACTCACGATTACCTCGTGTTTTTTACAGCGACCGGACGGTGTTATGTTGAGCGGGTTTATGAAATCCCCGAAGGCTCACGTGCCAGCAAGGGCCGCTCGATTGCCAACCTTCTCGAACTCCGCAAAGAAGAAAAAATTGCATCAACCATTCGGATTCAGGGTCAGAAAACCGATGAAGAGACATGGAGCGACAAATTGTCCATTATCTTTGCGACCCGCTCGGGCATCGTCAAAAAGACGAAACTCAGTGACTTCAAAAATATCCGGAAGGGTGGGATTATCGCGATCAACATTGAAGAGGGCGACCAACTCATTGATTGCAAACTCACGAATGGCACAGACGAGATCGTTCTTATTACGCATGCTGGTCTGAGCATCCGTTTCCACGAAGAGGACTGTCGCGACATGGGCCGCAATGCGGTCGGAGTGTGGGGGATTCGACCTCAGGAGAAAGACTTTGTGATTGCCGCAGCCGTGGTGAACAAGGATGCGCAGCTCCTTGTGGCCGGTGAAAATGGCCTCGGCAAACGCACCAGCTTCGATGAATACCGCATCCAGAGTCGGGGTGGCAAAGGCATCATCACCATGAAAGTGACCGACCGGACCGGAGGGGTCGCGGGAGCTCTCACCGTGCGCAATGAAGACGAAATCATGCTCATCACCAACAAGGGCAAGATGGTTCGGACCGGCGTTGGCGCAATTCGTGAGGTCGGACGCAATGCCCAGGGCGTGAAACTCATCGACCTGCGCGACAACGAGGTTCTTCAAGCGATTGCCCCGGTGGTTTCAGATCCTGAGGAGGAATCAGTCGAGCCGGAAGTTTAGTCGCGGGGCCTTTTGGCAATTTCCATTGGATGTGCGGTTCTCAAATGCAGAACCCTGCAAGGAAGATTCCATTGTCCCATCACACCGGGCAGGGAGTGACTTCATCCCGGATACCCGGCCCAAAAGAACAAGGCACCGCCAACAGTTTCGATTGGACGCCAGGGACGGGATCCCTCCGGGTGCCTGCCAATGATCGGGTGGAAAGCCCGATGCGGGCTTATGGATTATCTTCGCTCCCGGGGGTGCCTTCCTGACTTTGCTCGGCCATTTGTTGCAGGACATCAGACATGTCGTCCACTTCATCCCAGACAGCTTGACTCACAAAAATGGCCGCTTTTTGTTGGGTGGCGAGGGCAATGCAATCGCTCGGGCGGGCATCCAATTCAATGATCTTTTTTTGTTGGAGTTCATTTTCAACGGTCAAAATCAGGCGTCCGAAATAGGTCCCGCTTTTGAGGTCATTGATGACAATGCGCTGCACTTTGGCGCCGAGGGCCTGCATGAGGAGGGCCATGAGGTCATGGGTGAGCGGGCGCTCTTTTTCTGTGTTGTTCATGAACATGCCGATGGCACTGCCCACGGTGTGGTCCACATAGATGGTGAAAACCTTTTCGTCGTTGCCAAGAAACACGGCAACGCCCGCATTTGTGGGAATCAAGCCTCTGACCTCCACCTGCACCACGGGTTTGTTCATTGCGGGGAAGTTACCACTTTATGGAACTTCCCGCAAGAGCCCTCAGAAAAAAGCGTGGGTTACGGGAATTGGGGAGCCTTGCCTTTTGCCGGGGCGGGCGCCGGGCCATCATCGAGCGAACCGATATTCAGGAATGGCAGCACACCGCCACCGCTCATGCGGGGAAGGACTCCATCCCAGCGCTCGACCGCACGCAATTGAATCAGCTCCGGGCTCTGTTTGAGCGCCTCGGCCTCACGGCGAATGGCGTCTGCGCGGGCCTTGGACTGGACCTCGGTCGAGTAGGCTTCCGCATCCGCAGAGAGTTGACGTTCGGCGGCGGCGGCTTCCGCTTGCGTGGTGCGGCGGATTTTTTCGTTTTTGGCCTGAAGAGCTTCCTGTTCCGCTTTGACCTTCGATTCGATGGCCCGGTTAAATTCCTCGGAAAAATTGAAATCCGTGATGGCGAGGTTGGCGATGGAGAGCGCCCCTTCGAGTTCTTTTTCTTTGAGGGTGCGGTTAATAAAGGCGGAGAGGGCGTCTTGGATCTGTTGTTTGACGACTTCGCGTTTGGTCACAAGTTCCTCGGCGGTGAATTTCGCGGTGACGGCTTTGACACATTCCTGAATCCCCGGCTCAACAAGCGCAGCAGAAAATTTTCCAAGGTTTCCAATGCGCTGATAGGTGAGGGGTGCCAGTTCGCCATTTAGAGAATATTGCGTGGTGACGTCAGTGCTCACCGTTTGGAGATCCTTGGAAGCGGCGGTTGCCTTGGCATGACTCGCCGTGAGTCGGATATCCATCATTTCCACCTGATCAATAAACGGCTTTTTGAAATGGAATCCCTCAGCA
>JBGSVX010000309.1:0-4152 GCA_041752795.1 Terrimicrobiaceae bacterium | reverse complement strand
ACACCGACACCAGTGCCCACGCCGACACCAGTGCCCACGCCGACACCAGTGCCCACGCCGACACCAGTGCCCACGCCGACACCAGTGCCCACGCCAACGCCTGTTCCCACGCCAACGCCAGTGCCAACTCCGACGCCAGTGCCAACTCCGACGCCAGTGCCTACACCAACACCAGTGCCCGGTTCACCCAATGCCACAGTGGATCTCGGGAATGTCACGGTGACCTTCAAGGTTAATAGTGATTGGGTCGGTGGCCTCGAAGGGTCTGTGGTCATTGAAAACAAAACGGCAGTCGCCATACCCAACTGGAAACTTAGTTTTGATTTGGATCGCACGATTGCCTCGATCTGGAATGCACGCATAGTTACCAAGTCGGGCAATCGCTATACCTTCGATGCTCAGCCACACACATGGAATAAGAACATTCCTGCCCGCGGAAAAGTGTCCTTCGGTTTCATTGCAGCTCCTGGAAACCTGAAGTCTCCGCCCACCGCCTTCACCTTTGAACCGTCCGGCAGCTCCCCGAACCCCACCCCGACGCCAACACCGGTGCCGACTCCTGTTCCCACACCAACACCCACGCCCCAACCAACACCCACCGGGCCTGCCTTCTCTATTGAAGACGTCAGCGGGAATGAACCTGCCGCTGGCACCACCACTGTGCAAGTTCCAGTGAACCTGAGTCCGGTCTCTTCTGCTGTGACTGGAGTTGCGTATCGCACGAAAAATGGATCGGCGGTCAGCCCCGGGGATTTTGATCCTATCTCCGGTTCCCTCTTGTTTGAGCCCGGAGCCACCAGAAAGTTTATCCCGGTCACCATCCGTGCTGACTCGCTGACCGAAGGCTTGGAAACGTTCACCGTGGAATTGGAAATGGCGAATGGAGCACGGATTGATCGCGCCATTGCGACAGTAACAATCCGCGAGGCCGGGGCCCCTGCCGCAAAGTTCACCTACGGAGAGGCTCTTCAAAAGTCACTGTTCTTTTACGATTGTCAGCGCTCCGGCAAGTTGCCAGCCAACTTCCGCGTGGCATGGAGAAAAGACTCGGCCATGCAGGATGGTCAGGATGTCGGGGTGGATCTGACCGGTGGATATTATGATGCTGGAGACCACGTAAAGTTTGGACTTCCGTTTGCGAGTTCTCTGACCCTGCTGGCATGGGGCGGGCTCGAATATGGAACGGCGTATCAGACTTCGAGTCAGAAAACTGCTCTTTTGGATTCTGTCAAATGGGGCACCGATTGGATCATCAAGGCTCATCCTTCGGCCACCGTCGTGTATGGTCAGGTCGGTCGCGGAGATTTGGATCACTCATATTGGGGGCCTCCTGAAACAATGACCATGTCCCGTCCGGCGTATCGTTTGGATACCACCAAACCCGGGACAGAGGTTGCAGGCGAGTATGCGGCCGCCATGGCTGCAGCGCACCTTCTCTTCAAAAACGAAGATCCTGCCTATGCGGCCACCCTGCTTGCGAAGGCCAGAACGTTGTTTGCCTTTGCCGATCAATACCGGGGTTCTTATGTGAACTCCATTCCCGATGCGCGAAACTACTACAATTCCTACTCGGGGTTTTTAGATGAGTTGATGTGGTCTGCGGCATGGCTTTATCGGGCCACTGGTGAGGCGCAATATCTCACCAAGGCCGAATCCCTCTACTCCCAATCCTTCTCTGGCGACAGTTTGCGATGGACTCATTCATGGGATGGCAAGGTCTATGGTTCCATTGTGCTTCTTGCACAGCTCACCGGCAAAGACGTTTACAAAACGGCCGCCCGCAAATGGCTGGATTATTGGACGGTCGGGGTTAATGGTTCCCGCATTCAATACACCTCGGGAGGTCTGGCATGGCTTGATCGCTGGGGATCCCTGCGTTACTCGGCAAATACGGCCTTTCTTGCCTTTGTCTTTGCAGACAAAGTCGGCGACACTGGAACCCGCTACCGGGATTTTGCAAAAGCGCAGATCAACTACATGCTCGGAGAAAATCCCAACAGGCGCAGTTATGTCGTGGGCTTTGGCAACAATCCTCCCATCAACCCGCATCACCGCGCCGCGCATGGCTCGACAACAAACAATATCAACAGCCCAACCAATAATAAAAACGTGTTGTTCGGAGCCTTGGTCGGCGGGCCCTCGGATCCGAATGACAATGCCTATGTGGATGATCGCACCAACTATGTGACCAATGAGGTCGCACTGGACTACAATGCCGGCTTCACAGGGGCGCTCGCACGCATGTATTCCGAATTCGGGGGCAATCCCTGACAGAACTTTTTCTGGCTAAGCGAAAGAGGACTCATCAGGATCACCTGTGTGAGTCCTCTTAACGCCCTCATCCTCGGGCTTGGTCTGTTTTTCCTAGGGTTGCGCCTTGTCAGCGACAATCTCAAAGGACTTTGTAGTGGAGGATTCCGGGCAGCCATCGCTGCGACTGCGGGACGTCCCGCACTTCAGGCCGGACTGGGTGTCGCAGCGGGGGCTCTAATGCAGAGTGCCACAGCGGTCACATTCATTTGTGTGAGCATGGTCAGTGCCGGACTTTTGCAAACGTCCGCTGCGGCCATTGTGATTCTTTGGTCCAATGTCGGACTGACGGCCCTTGCGTTCGTGGCGACTCTGAATATTCACCCACTCGTCGCGCTGATTGTTGGCGGCTCGGGAATCATCCTCGGAACGGTGCGAATCCGCACATGGCAAACCGTGGCGGGTGCCATGTTGGGACTTGGGCTCATTCTGTTTGGGCTTGAGCAAATGGGGGCAGGGGCCGCCCCGATCAAGGATGCCGCATGGTTTCATTCCGTTATTTCCATGGCCAGCAAAGCGCCGGTGCTCGGGTTTGCTGTCGGCGTTCTCGTTGCCGCCATCCTCCAATCCAATACCGGCTCGGTGATGATGATTATCGCCCTCGCCGGCGCAGGGGCCCTGGATGTTCCGCAAGCTGCCGTGCTCATCTATGGAACGAACCTTGGTGCCATCGCTCTTCGTGTGGTGCTCTCATCAGGTCTTCGTGATGACGCAATCCGTCTCGTGCGATTTGAGGATTTCTTTTGCCTCGTGAGCGGACTGCTGATGCTGACGTTGTTTTATGTGGAGCTTGCCGGCATCCCCTTGGTTTTGGCTTTTGCATCCAAGGCCGCTCACAGTGTCCCCGCACAGTTGGCTGTCATTTTTTTGATTTCCAACCTCCTGCCGGCCTTGCTCCTCCTGCCATGGCTGAACCCGATCTCGTCCCTGCTTCGAAAAATTTGGCCGGACACGCTCGGTCATGCTCCCGGAGATCCTGTGTTTATCTCCTCACAGGCTCTCGCCGACCCCTCGACGGCGATGGACCTGCTTCGCCGGGAACTCGCCCGCCTCACGGGCATGGTCACAGGCTCCGAGTGGAAGCCCCGCGACGAAAGTGAAGAGTCCGGCCCACCCCCGGATTTCCAAAAGCTGTCTCTTTCCATCGAGCAGTTTGCCATCAAACTCGCATCGCGCTCGAATTTGAATGCTGCGGATACGGCCCGCCTTCACAAGTTGCGAGCTGTCCTGAGCGGGATCCGACACGTTGAGGATGCCATGAGGTCCTTCACTCACCGCGCTCAAACCGAATCTTTTCCAGATCCCGCCATCAGGGACATGCAAGCGGCCCTGACCGCACTGGTGCAGGACACTGCCAAGGCCATGGATTCTGGAATACCGGACGATACCAAGGCCCTGCTTCTCAAAACCAAATTGCATGGTCCATTTATGGAAGACCTCAAACACCGCGCCTTCTCGGGCAACATTACGGACCGTGCCATTGGTCTCTCAGCTCTCTTCGAAGATTTTGAAATCACCGCATGGACCCTGCACCGCCTTGTCAAGCTGTTGATTTTTATCCCGTAGAAAATCGATAGGAAAGCATCAGGGGGGTGCCTGTGTGGGCTTTGTTGACCCATTGCGCAGCTTGATGCAACGTCGAGGGACGCAGGTTCCGTGCCTCGTTGAATAGTGGCGCACCCTCCAGCCACAATGGCAAATCCCGGCGCTTAAGGTATTTCAGAGCCACTTGGTAGGCTCTCAAATTTCGATATCCGCTGTGCTGACCCTAGAGCCGCTGAGCCGAAGGAGACGACATGGCCCCCCGCCGCGATTGCCCGGCTTCCCTCACTCCGTCCGGCC
>JBGSVX010000308.1:0-1897 GCA_041752795.1 Terrimicrobiaceae bacterium | reverse complement strand
AGCCGTTCTGAAAATGGCACCAAATATCCATTCCTGGTTAAAAAGCCGATCTTCATGCCCTGTCCTGATGCCAGCACCCTCCATCGGAGGCACATTGAGATGGGCCATCTCCGCCTGCAGAATAGGGCTCCTTTGGAGGGTCTTGGTTGTCAGGACCGCGCAATTGGAATGCGCTTATGCAAATAGTAAAAAATGCTCAGTGAGACGATCTCTGCGGAATAAGTGGACCCAGAACATCGGCAAGATGCCGATGCCACGTGGCATTGGCTTCCAGCCAATGATCCAAATTTATTCACATGATTCTCGTGTTCATTGCGGGAACTACTGACCCGAGGCCTCGACAATCCAGGAATATGGCAGTGCCCCATATGACAGCATCCAGTCGTTGAACTGCTTCAGGCTCCAACCATTTTTTGCGATTAGCCGGGCATGCAATTTTTCGACCTCAAGGCGACCCAGAAGATAACTCATCGGCACCGTGGGTGAGGACGTGTACCAATTCACATCCCCGCGGGCACGGGCCATTGTGAACCCAACACCTTTCATCAATAGGCGCGCGGCGGCGGAATGGGTCAGTTCCCCTGAATGCAGACCACAATCAATGACAATACGGTAAGCCCTCCAAAGCGCATCATGAAGCTGGATGAGCCGGGCGGCCGGGTGACTGACCAATCCGAGATCGACGGCGAGTTTTTCGCACCACATCGTCCAGCCCTCATAAAAAATCGAGTGGGCAAACAGACGTCTCAGTTTGGAGGGATGACGGTTCTGCACCGCAAATTGCAGGTGATGCCCGGGGTAGGCTTCGTGAACGGACGTGAGCTCCATGCCGAAGTGTTGACGGATTTCTGCACGACGGGCCGACTCCCCGCTGACACCATTGCTCAGGTCGTTGACCCAAAAAATTCCCGTCTGTTTTTTGGAAAATGGCGGGGGTGCCGAGTAGGCAGCCGTTGGGAATTGGTGACGGAGAAACGGTGGCGCGGGTAGGACATCCAGTGTCTCACCCTTGGGAATCGTGGCAAGGCCGAGTTTGCGAACCGCTGACTTGAGGCTTTCCGTCGTGGACGCATAAACTTCCAGGAGTGGCTTGTCAGGCATCCAGTCCTGAGACGCATTTTCGATGGCCTCCCTGGCCGAGGAGAACCCCAGCTTCCGGGCTTCCTCCGCCACTTCCCGGGTTAAGAGCCCAATGCGCCTCAGGCCTTCGGCCCGCGCCTCGGGAAGCGACATTTCAAACCCGAGACGTTCACGCATCAAAAATTCAAAGACCGGCCGCCCCACTGAAAAACTATTGGGTGAACCCTGCGGTTTTTTTGCAATTTTCTCGGCATACCCCTCAAAGGCCCGCTTGGCGGAGGAGATCAGCCCGGCAATGTGTTTTGGTGAATTGGAAGCTGCCGTGAGTTCGGGCTCCAACTCATCAAGGAACACGCAGGCTCCCTGACATGCCTGCTTCGCCAAGCCGGTCCATAGTGGCACCGGTTTCCGCACACAGTCGGCACCTGCCTCCAGAAAATCCGGGATCTTCGCGAGGCGCGCTTCTAGAGCGGATGACATCGCCGGGAGCTGACCGATATGCCTCACCACCAAATCGAAGAGACTGTCCACCGCGGCATCACAGTGAACCTGCGGATTGTCGCGCCACCGGGGCAGATCCTTCGAAAACAACTCGTCCACGCGCAACATGGAAAGGAAGGCCCGGCGGTCCAATTTGTCATCCCCATCAAAGGCCGAAGGAGCAAGCGCCTCCACCTCCGTGATCGCAAGACGGGTTTCCGTTATCTGCTCACGCCGCACGGCCACATCATTTTTTCCAAGACGGTGATTGTACTCCGACAATCCCAGGCGGCTCGCTTGCTCGGGAAAACGTTCATGACTGGCCGCAAGATATTCG
>JBGSVX010000307.1:0-3141 GCA_041752795.1 Terrimicrobiaceae bacterium | reverse complement strand
TCGGTGAGGTTGAAGGTCACGTTCAGATCGGTCCAGTAAAGCCCGGAACCGTAGCTGTCGTCGCCCCGGAGCACGTTTGCGCCGCGGAACATGTAGAGGCTGTCCCAACCTGTGCTGAGGTTTGCGCCCCACCATTTGGTTGCTTCTTCCACTACGACCTTGTCTTTAAAAGTCTTGCCATCTCCAGCGAGCAGCGGGTTGCTCGAGAGCATTGCTGCGACGCCGACGGCGGCAAGAATCTTGGATGCCATTTTCATGATATGTATTTTTCCTTTGTTTTGTTGATTTTTGCCCCTCCGCATGTCGCATCTGCGCCACCGTCGGGATTTTCGCCACACTGGTTAATGTGCGACTCGGAACCTTTATAGCAGACTCCGTGCCAGAGGGTTTAAGTGAGGAATGTTGACTCGTCAAAGATTATTTTAAATTTTTTTTGAACAAAAAATGACACCTACTGTCACGATTTGAGCAGAGAATCCTCCCCAGCCAGCAGGGAATCCTGTATAGGCGGTGGCAAAGTCATGGATTCACACTCGGAAATCGCCCGCCGCCGCACGTTCGCAATCATCTCTCACCCGGATGCCGGCAAGACAACCCTTACGGAAAAATTTCTGTTGTATGGGGGAGCGCTTCAGTTGGCGGGCAGTGTGACAGCGAGGAAAAATCAACGTGCGGCGACGAGTGACTGGATGGAGATGGAGAAGCAGCGCGGGATTTCGGTGACGTCCACGGTGTTGCAGTTTGAATATGCCGGCAAGGTGGTCAATTTGTTGGACACGCCGGGTCACAAAGATTTTTCGGAGGACACGTATCGGGTGCTGTCCGCGGTGGATGCGGCGGTGATGGTTGTGGATGCGGGTAAAGGCATTGAAAGTCAGACGCGCAAACTTTTTGAAGTATGCCGGATGCGGGGCGTGCCGATTTTTACGTTCATCAACAAAATGGACCGTCCGTCGAAGCGTCCGTTGGATTTGCTGGATGAGTTGGAAAATGTGTTGGGAATTCATGCGATGCCAGTGAATTGGCCTTTGGGAGATGGTCCCGAATTCAAAGGGGTCTTTGACCGCGAGAAGCGAGAGGTCCACCTTTTTGAGAGAACGCCGGGAGGAGCCTACCGGGCCCCGGAGGAGGTGAGCGGAATCCAGGATGAGGCCGTGAAGACGCGGCTCGCGCCGGATGTGTATGCGCGGGTTTGCGAGGAGTTGGAATTATTGGATGGAGCCGGCGCGGATTTTGATCAGGCCGCGGTGCGCGCGGGAACTTTGACCCCTGTCTTTTTTGGAAGTGCCATGAATAATTTCGGGGTGGAGCTTTTGTTGAACCGGTTTCTTGAGATGGCACCTGCGCCTTCGGCCCGCAATGGAGGCACGCGCATGGTTGAGCCTGCAGAGACGGATTTCTCCGGATTTGTTTTTAAAATTCAGGCCAACATGAACCCCAAGCACCGGGATCGTGTGGCATTCATCCGCGTGGTGTCGGGCGAATTCCGCCGCGATATGGTGATTCCTCATCCGCACACCGGGCGCCCGGTGCGACTTTCCAATGCCCAGCGCCTGTTTGCCCAGGACCGGGAAACCGTGGATACCGCATGGGCGGGGGATGTGGTCGGTCTGGTGGGAAACCACGAATTCCGGATCGGCGACACGCTCTCAGAAAAACCTGGCATCCATTTTGCCGAGATCCCGCACTTTGCCCCGGAGTGCTTTGCAAATCTTTTCAGCACAACCAGCGCCACCCAGAAGCGCTTCCGCGAGGGCCTCGAACAACTCTTGCGCGAGGGCGTCGCCCAACTTTTTGAACTCAAAGACAGTCTCGTGAGGACCTCCCTCCTCGGCGCGGTGGGGCCCCTGCAATTCGAAGTCCTCATCCACCGTTTGGAAAATGAATACGGCGCGGGCGTCCGCATGGAGACGGCCTCATGGAAAGCCGTTCGATGGATTTCCCAAAAGGACGGAACCCCCTTCGAGTCCGCTCCGGCCGTTTCCCTGCCATCAGGCACCGCCCTCGGTCGCGACGCCACCGGACATTGGGTCGTCTTTTTCCCAGGCGACTGGGCGCTCAGCTACTTCGCGGAAAAAAATCCCGACCTGACCATTTCCTCAACCCGTTCCGCCGCGGACGATCCTCAGGATTGATTTCATGTGGCCTCGGCATGCCGCCACGGCGGCTCTTCGACCTTCCGATGATCCAAACCACAGGACGATCTGATCACCAAACGAAAAAGGCCGGACAGACTCGTGAGAATCCATCCGGCCTTTGAAAAGCGTTAAGCGCTTACTTGCTGTAACCTGTGGTTACTTGCTGTAGCCGGTGGTAGCCGGTGGTGTGGATGCAGGCTTGGACGCACAGGCGCTGAGCCCGAGCGAAGCCACTGCAAACGCGCAAACTGCGACGATTTTGACAAATTTCACAAAAATTCCCCCTCCTTTCATAGCTGGATGCTGGCCGGACTCTGTGACCTTCCCCGCTTCATGACAACAAGAATTTCAGGATTTTTTGAGATTTCTTGATTTTTTTCCAAAAGATAGAGGCGGCATGCCCGGAGCTTGTTGACCTCCCAAGCCGCAATGGCTTTCTGGAATGAACAGCAAATCGGGCAGCTCTGACAAGCAGAGCCCTCCAGCGGAAGGTTTCCCAGTGGGTTGGCGCCAATCACAATGCGGCTCTTCTGGAGGGGCCTGGTTGGCCGCTACGCTCTTGCCTGCGACAAGCCTGTCTTCCATCGGGCGGCTGTCAGGACCGGTATTCAAAAGCCCTTCCCGGAATCACACCCCTTTTGGAAAGGCCTGGAGATTGGAGCAGCACAATTTGGGGGATCACAGAGCCGCGATTTCGAAAATGGTCTCGCCGCCTCTTCCCACGACCCGTGTGAGCGGGCTGCCCAGGGCTTTGGCAAGGGCCTCGGTTTCATAGGCGATGGCTTCAGGAAAATGGCTGTGCAGCTCGGCGAGGGGATCGTGGCCCTGCCTGAGGGTGGCGGGAGGGCCCGGGAGAAAACGCGTGAAATACCCGTCATGGGATCGAAGCCCGGCCATTTGCGCTGCCCGCTCGCTGAGAGTGCCATCGGTCAAGGCCGCAACATACCGGTCGGCCATGCTTTGGAAATGCAGGTAGAGCAATTTGAGCGGAGTTTGTTTTCCG
>JBGSVX010000306.1:0-4510 GCA_041752795.1 Terrimicrobiaceae bacterium | reverse complement strand
GGCCTTCAGGAATACGGCGACGGGTTTCCGGATCGAGGCGGCACGGTTGGTAGATTCCCATGGCCGCAGGCCACTTTAGAAGGAAGTGGAGGGAGCTTTCGGCCCATTTGTTGCTGCCTCGCCAGGGTTTGCATCGCTCATCGTTGAGGGTTTTGGCTATGGAGCGTTTGCCAAGGCCGCTCGCCGCCAGTTCGAACATGCGAACGAGCAACTCGGCGCGTTCGGGGATGACGACGTAACGCTTCGTGCCGTCCTCACCCGTGGCGAGAGTCAGCCAATTCGGGCAATTTTTTCCCCGAGGGGCATTGGATTCGAGCGCCATCCGGCGCTTTTTTTTCCAGGCAGCGCCGATACGCTTGCTCTTGGTGGCAGATTCCTCGTGCGCTCTCATCATGAAGACGATGCTCATCATGAGGCTTCCGGGGTTCTCATTGATTGTGGCCCGGCTGTAAATCATCTTGTCGATCATGGTTACGACCACAATCCCTGCGTTGATAATTTGGAGGAATTGCGTCAGCGCTTCGGTGATTTGTTCCCGACTGAGACGGTCCAAACTTTCAACCAACAGGGTTGATCCGGCTGGCACGTATCCGGTCTGAATGGCAGTGAAGAAACCGGCGAGAGCTCCTTGCGCGGCGTTTTTTCCGTGGTAGGCCGAGATGCCGAGATCCTGCAAATGCAGACTGTAGTCGATATACATGCCGTGCTCGGCGGCGTAAGCCTCGCTAGCCTCGGTTTGGCGCCGCAGGCTGTCGCCTTTCATTTGCGCGGGCGAGGAGAATCTGATATAGCTATACGCTACGTTGGGTTTCTTTTCGGATGGGATGTTGTGTTCCATCCCAAGCATATCCGGTTTTTTGTGTGCCCGGTTAAGAAATATTTTCGAAAATCTTTCGGACTGGTGAATTGGGTCAGCACTGCTTCTACCGCAGTACCCTTGGGTCGCATATCCCAAATTAGCGCCCCCCTATGAGGCGTCTCTTGTGCGATCTCCTTTCGAGTGGACACCGGGGACGGCGTCCCTCCAACGACCTCACCCGGACGCAAGTTAGACGTACGAGGGACACCGTCCCCGATGTCCAATCCTCCCCCTTGCGGCAGGGCCGCCACTTTTATTTTTTCCAAAGAAAAATCTCCAAAGGTGGTTGGTTATTCTGTGCAAAGGCCCGTGGCTGCTTTTAGAATGCAAAGCTCCACTCCATTACGCCATGAACCCATCCACCCTGCCAGACGACGATTTTTATCCAATCATCGAGGCCCGCCACAGCGACCCATTCAAAATCCTCGGCATCCGCGAGTTGCAGGGCAGTTGGTTTGCGCGCGTGTTCCGACCGGATGCCGCCAAGGCCGTCATCCTCGAACTGGGCGGCGAGGAGCGGCGCTTCGAACTTCAGCGCATCCATCCCGATGGATTTTTTGAAGGCCACCTCGGGGCCAACGCAGGCCTGCTGGCCTACGAACTCGAATTGACCGGCCATGATGGCAAGACATGGCGACAGAGAGACCCCTACTCCTTCGGGCCGGTGCTTGGGGAGATGGATGTCTATTTGTTCAACGAGGGGACCCATTACGAAATTTACAAAAAGCTCGGGGCGCACATGAAGAGCCGGGATGGGGTGGCCGGCACGCATTTTGCGGTGTGGGCACCGAATGCCCAGCGGGTGAGTGTTGTCGGAGATTTTAATGCGTGGGACGGCCGGGCCAATCCGATGCGCAAACTCGCGCCAGCGGGAGTCTGGGAAATTTTCATGCCTCATGTCACCGAAGGCGACCACTACAAATTTGAAGTGCGTGGGCCGCAGGGCGAGATCATGCTCAAAACCGATCCGTTTGCATTTTTTGCCCAGCATGGGACACAGACCGGCTGCATGGTTTTTAATATTGAGCGTTACGCCTGGGCGGATGCCAAGTGGATGGAAGCACGGGCCAAGCGCAATTCCTACGCCTCCCCGATGAGCATTTATGAGGTCCACCTCGGTTCCTGGCAGCGCATCCCGGAAGATGGAGACCGATACCTGAGCTACTCGGAACTTGCCGACCGGCTGATTCCCTACGTCAAAGAACTTGGGTTCACACACATTGAGCTCATGCCCGTAATGGAACATCCTTTCGATGGGTCATGGGGGTATCAGGTTGTCAATTATTACGCCCCCACCAGCCGGCACGGTAACCCGGATGAATTCCGGAATTTTGTGGACCGCTGTCATCAGGCAGGCATTGGCGTGTTGCTGGACTGGGTGCCAGGACACTTCCCCAAAGATGCGCATGGTCTCGCGCGTTATGATGGCACCTGCCTCTACGAACACGAAGACCCCCGGCTCGGTGAGCACATGGATTGGGGAACGCTGATTTTTAATTACGGACGCAATGAGGTCCGCAATTTCCTTGTTGGCAATGCGCTGTTCTGGCTCGACGAATACCATTTGGACGGCCTGCGCGTGGATGCAGTGGCCTCGATGTTGTATCTCGATTACTCCCGGGAGCCGGGGCAATGGATTCCGAATTGTTTCGGCGGCCGCGAGAATCTTGATGCCATCAATTTCCTCAAAGTCTTTAACGAAGTCTGCTACGCGAAACATCCTGGCGTAATCACCATCGCAGAGGAATCAACGGCATGGCCCGGCGTTTCCAAACCGACCTACACGGGCGGACTTGGCTTTGGATTCAAATGGAACATGGGGTGGATGAACGACAGCCTGCGCTACATCAGCAAGGAACCGGTTTATCGCAGATTCCATCAGGGCGAAATCACCTTCTCCATGCTGTATGCCTTCCAAGAACATTTTGTCCTGGTCCTGAGCCACGATGAAGTCGTGCACGGCAAGGGGTCGCTCCTTAATAAAATGCCCGGCGATGACTGGCAGAAGTTTGCCAATGCCAGGATGTTCCTTGCATGGATGTGGGCACATCCTGGCAAAAAACTTATTTTCCAAGGCATGGAATTCGGTCAGTGGCACGAGTGGAATCATGGCCGCAGCCTCGACTGGCACCTCAACGGCTTTCCGCAACACGATGGACTCCGCCGCCTCGTCCAACACCTCAACTGGCTCTACACCAGCGAACCCTCATTTTTCGAGTGGGATGAATCCTACGATGGCTTCGAGTGGGTTGATTTTAATGACAGCGACAATTCGGTGTGGTCTTTCCTGCGCAAATCTGAAACCGGGGCTCCCATTCTCATTTTGGTTAATGCCACCCCGGTCGCGCGCGATGGCTACCGGGTTGGTGTGCCGGAGACAGGCTTTTGGAAAGAAGTCCTCAACACCGATGCCGAGACATACGGAGGCAGCAATATCGGAAATTATGGGGGTCAGTTTGCAGAGGAAGGTCATGCCTGGCAGGGCAAGCCGCATTCCCTCCTCCTCAACCTCCCACCGCTCTCGGTGATCGGTTTTCGCCTGGAAAAGTAATCCGGGTTAACCCCATTTCTTCAAAATCATGAATCACAAAACAGCACTTTTATTTTCGGGTCAGGGAGCACAAGGCGTTGGAATGGGCAAGGATCTTGCGGCCGAGTATCCCGTGGCCGCAGACCTCTTTGCGCAAGCGGATTCCATTCTCGGCTTTGAACTTTCCAAAATTGCCTTTGACGGACCAGCCGAGGAACTGACCAAAACATCGGTTTGTCAGCCGGCTCTGTATGTTCATGGTCTGGCGACTCTTGCGGTTCTGAAAGAACGTTTTCCTGCTTTGGAGTTTCATGCTGCCGCGGGCCTCTCGCTCGGGGAGTTCACGGCTCATGCGGCTGCAGGCACCTTTTCTTTTGCAGAGGGTCTGGCCTTGGTGAAACGTCGCTCGGAGGCCATGCAAAAGGCATGTGAAGAAACCGAGGGGGGCATGGCCGCCATTATCGGTGCGGACGAATCCGGCGTGCGGGAACTCGCCTCGGCAGCAGATGTGGATGTTGCAAATTACAACAGCCCCGGCCAAATCGTAATCTCCGGCGAGTCTTCAAAAATCGCACTGGCTGTCTCACTTGCCAAAGAATTTGGAGCCCGCAAGGCGGTGGAATTGACCGTCGCGGGAGCTTTTCACTCCCGACTGATGGAGAGCGCCTATGTGGCATTACAGGCGGCCCTCGCAGACGCCCCGATCGTGTCCCCCCGGGTGCCCGTCATCTGCAATGTGGACGCCATCGCGGCAACCACCCCCGAGGAAATCCGGCGCAGCCTTGCAGACCAGGTCACCGGCAGTGTGTGTTGGACGGCGAGTGTGGAATTTTTGATCGACCACCTCGGGTGCACACGATTCCTTGAGCTCGGACCGGGCGGAGTCATCGCAGGCCTCGTTGGCCGCATTCGCAAAGGGACTCCGGTGATTTCAATTTCCAATTGTGCCACCATGGATGAGGCCGTGGCGGTTTTGACTGCGCAGTGAGGTGCGGGTTCAATACATAGGTAACAGATCAGGTTCAATACATGGGTAACACTTTCAAAAGCAGAAGCCTCCTGAGCAAGGTGGCAGATGCCCTGGAAAGAAACCCAAAAAATGAATCAGAAGATCGAATTCG
>JBGSVX010000305.1:0-2829 GCA_041752795.1 Terrimicrobiaceae bacterium | reverse complement strand
CTCAATTTTGAAGAGAGGAGATTTTTGCAGCCGTTCCACAAATTGGTCGATGATCCTTGCTTCGCTGGTATTGGGAGGGTTCGCGAGGTAAAGCCCGGTGACTTCGAGAGCGTCGATAGCGGGAGGTCCGGAGGGGGGCGCTGGTTGTCCGGGTCTTGGGGGCTGGGCTGGTGTTGCAGGAGCGGTGGCAGGTGAAGGTTTTCCTCCGACTGCAACCACTTTGCCTCCTGAAACCGGAGAGAGGCCGGTGATCCAGATATAACGGGGAGGCAGGTTCTTCCCGAGTTCTTCAAGAACCGCAGACCATGCCGTGCGCTCGGCCGCAGCAAGAAGAAGAGGAGCCGAAGCAGCCTCCAAAACCTTTGTCTCCTTCGTGACTGCATCAAACTTCGTGGCAAATCCTTCCAATTGACCAGCCAACTGATTGACTTCATCCAATTTGAGCTGGGCAATTTCTGCGGCTTTGGTAAAGAAGGCGAACCAGACTCCAACCGCGGCGATGAGGCAAACGAGGGCCATCACAAGGAATGGCTTGCGCTTGGCAATATCCTGTTCGCGAACGAGTTCTTTGGGGCGCAGATTGATTTCTACCGGGCAGGAAGTGCTCTGACGCAGGGCTCCTCCGACCAGTTCCCCGAGCGTGTGCGCCTTGCCGGCAAGGGCCTCCGCCAGTTCCTGGGATGCCACAGTCACATTGCGAAGTGGATTAAAATGCTCGACAGGAATTTGCAGTTTTTCCGCAAAAAACTCGATCATGTATCCCATGGAAACCGTTCCCCCGCTGAGGTAGGCACGCACGGGCGCGCTGCCGGATTGGGACTGACGGTAAAAGCTGATCGACCGGGCGATCTCCGCATGGAGACGGGTCATGGTATTCCGGACCACTTTGGAAATTTTTGCCACCGTCGGATCCTCGGGCTCTTCGTAGGCTCCTCCGAGGCCAACAAAGCCTTTTTCGATTTTCAGTTTTTCCGCAAGCGTGATATCCTGCTTGAATTCCTTGGCTAGGGCTGTGCTGATGCTGTTTCCTCCGACCGGAATGGTGCGGCTGAAAAGTCTCTGGCCTTCAATAAAAATGAGATTGGTCGTGCGGGCACCAATGTCCACGAGCAAAGAACACCCTGAGACTTCCGGGTAATTGAAGCGGAACGCATTGTAGAGAGCGATTGGTGCGGCATCAATCGTGGAAGGTTTTGTTCCTCCTTTGGAGACCGAGGAAACAATCTCCGAAAGCTGATCCGCTTTGATTGCCACAAGGGCCACATCCCATGATCCGTCGCGGGATTCCCCCATGATCTGGTGATCCCAGACCACTTCATCAATCGGGAAGGGCACATTTTGCTGGGCCTCGAATCCGATGATTTGTTCAACATCGTCGGCTGTTCCGCCGGGGAGTTTCACAAAACGCGAAAACACCGACTGGGAGGGCAGAGTCACTGCTGCGGCGCTCTTGGCTGGAAGGGAAATGGTCGAGCGCAGTTCCGCAACCGCGCTTTCAATTTGCGCGGAGCGCGTGGCGTCGGCCGCCGGGTCGACAATCAAGTCGAGGGTTTTCCAATTGTGCAGGGTGAGGCCACCGGTCGGGCTGGATCGGAATTCGGCAAGCCCGACAGTTTGCATGCCGAGATTGAGGGCGACGAGACGGGAGTTGGCGGCCATTGAGAGACGTTGGAAATTCTGGTCCTGTTATTGACCGGCTGACCGGCTTTTCACCGGCTCGTAATAATCCCATGCGATGGGTGCAAAGGGCGTTTCCATTTTATTCAATACAAGACCTTGGGTTGGTTGGTAGGTGGTCCACCACTGGCCGCGACCGGAAGTCGAACGCTCGGCGACCACATTGCCACCACTGGTCAGGGTCACCCCCACCCCGGCAACCGTCTGCCCAACATTCACCGGAAGTTTTCCATCAAACATTTTTTCAAGTGTCCTCGGAGACACATACGCAACAGACCGAAGGTCCTTGCCCTGCGTGACAGACACATGATTCACCGTGCCAACGAGGAGGGCTCCCTGGGGGAAGTCTTTGGTCTTATTGGAAAGAAGGATGTAGTAGTTGATAACCAGATCATCCAAGTATTTTGGTTCCGCGAGCCGCGGGGTCCAATCAAAGGTCACTTCGACTTCCAGCCATGGAGTTGCTTTGCGGACTTTTTTGTTGTATCCGCTGACGCTGAAGTTCGGGCTCTCTTGAAGAGCGAACTCAATATTGGAAATTTGGAACTCTTGAGAGGCTTGTTGCGCGGAGGCCAATAGGGGCATGGCACATGCAACAATTGCGAGGGAAAGACATTTCGAGGGAGACATCACACTTGATCCTTAACGAGATTAAGGGAAAAGGACAACACGAAATTATTGCGTAATTTTGTTGCGGAAGAAATCGATGGTGGTGCGAATTCCGTCATCAAAATCCACTTTGGGCTCCCAACCCAGCAAGGCACGGGCTCGGGTAATGTCCGGCTGCCTCACTTTGGGATCATCGACAGGCAGTGGTTTCTGAACGATTTTTGAGGTGGAGCCTGTGATTTTGAGAATTTCCTCCGCGAATTGAAGGATGGTCATTTCGCGGGGATTTCCGATATTCACCGGCTCGTGGTAGGTGCCCATCATGAGGCGGAAAATTCCGTCAATGAGGTCCGAGACGTAACAAAAGCTCCTGGTTTGTGATCCATCGCCAAAGATGGTGAGGGGTTCATTTGCGAGGGCCTGACCGATAAACGCTGGAACGACGCGCCCATCGTTGAGGCGCATGCGCGGGCCGTAGGTATTAAAAATCCGGACAATCTTGGAGTCCAGATTGTGGTAACGGTGATAGGCCATCGTGATGGC
>JBGSVX010000304.1:0-3237 GCA_041752795.1 Terrimicrobiaceae bacterium | reverse complement strand
AAACACCACAAAGCCTACGTGGACAACGCGAACCGTCTGCTCGCGAGTCATCCCGAACTTTCTAAATTTTCGCCAGAAGAACTGATTCTCAACATTGACAAGGCACCCGCAGACATCAAGCAGGGGCTTATCAACAACGTGGGTGGTCACATCAATCACTCCCTGTTCTGGCAAATGATGGCTCCCAATGCCGGCGGTCCTCCCACCGGTCCCATCGCGGAAATAATCACCAAGGAATTTGGATCCTTTGAAGCCTTCCAAAAGAAATTCAATGAAGCCGCCGCCAAGAGATTCGGGAGCGGTTGGGCATGGTTTGTCAAAAACAAGGACGGCACATTCGCGATAGTTTCCACAGGAAACCAGGACCCGCCGATCATGATCGGTCAAACCCCGCTTCTGGGCCTCGATGTCTGGGAACATGCCTACTACCTCAAATACCAAAACCGCCGTCCCGAATACGTGACCAATTGGTGGAACACCGTCAATTGGGACTTCGTGAATTCTCAGCTTGGGAGTTGACGCCTTGATGGATTTCGTTTCGGCTCTAGCTGGTATGGACGAAATCATCAAAGCTATCAGTCAGAAAATAAATCTCCCGGAATCCGTGGTTCGTCAGGGCCTGGGAATTGTTTTAAATCTTGTGAAGCAGCGCTCGACGGGAACTCAGTTTGAGCAATTGATCAAATTGATTCCCGGAGCCGGGGATGTTGTTGCTGGAGGGGCTCCTGTAGAGTCTTCCGAAGCCGGAGGCATGCTCGGGGGGTTGCTTGGCAAAGCCGGTGGATTGCTCGGAGGGGATCTCGGAGCGGCTGCGGAAGCACTGGGGTCATTGCAAAAAGCTGGCATTCCCGTTGACAAAGCCGGCCCGCTTGCCAAGGAGTTTTTCGATCAGGCCGGAGCGATTGCCGGTCCAGAGACAGTGAACGCACTCCTTGAGCAGATGCCCGCTTTAAAATCCCTCGTCGGCCGCAACGCCTGATAAAATCCCAGATTGCAGGTGCCCGACATTGTGTTGACTGGACCCCGGGACATCGCTGATCCCGCCGACCGCCTTGTGGAGGCGATGCGGAGGATTTACGGCTACCGAATGACCACCACATCGGGTGGCAATCTGTCCATTCGGGATGCGGATGGGACCGTTTGGATCACCCCGGCCCGGGTGGACAAAGGCACACTTTCCCGCGAAGACATCGTGCGTGTGGGCACGGACGGAATTGTGACCGGTCGTCATCCCGCCTCGAGCGAGCTGCCATTTCATTTGGGGGTTTACCGCGAGCGTCCGGACATCCGGGCCATTGTGCATGCGCATCCGGTGGCCATGGTGGCCTTCTCGATTTGCGGTCAAATTCCTGATACCAACCTTTTCGCAAAATCCCTCAGCATCTGTGGGCCGGTCGGTTTTGCACCGTATGCCCTGCCAGGCAGTGCCCTTTTGGGGGAGAAGATCGCGGAAGTTTTTGCTGAGGGGTTTCATTGTGTGATGTTGGAAAATCACGGAGTTGTCGTCGGTGGGACCACGTTCCAACAGGCTTTTGAGCGGTTCGAGACCCTGGAGTTCACCGCCAAAACACTAATCAAAGCCGCCGCGCTTGGCGGGGCTTCGGTATTGCCTCCTGCGTTGCATGATCTCGCCGCAAGACGGGGAGGGGAGCTTCCCGAGTTTGTTCCCGGACCTGCCACGGCGCAGGAACGCACAGCACGCAGAGTTCTTTGCGATTTTGTGAGAAGGGGATATCGACAGAGACTTCTCACCAGCACGGCCGGCTCGTTCTCTGCGCGAGTGTCCGAGTCCGGATTTGTTGTCACTCCGGCCGGCGCTGACCGGGCGGTCCTCAACCCGGAAGATCTTGTGCTCGTCGATTCCCGGAAACGGGAAGCCGGGAAATCTCCCAGCCGCGCATGGAATTTGCATGCTGCAATCTATGCCAAACATCCGGAAATCCATGCCATCGTAAATGCCACCCCGGTCAATGCCACCGCATTTGCCGTCTCCTCACAACTCCTCGACAGCAGGACCATCCCCGAGAGTTTTGTCTTCCTCCGGGATGTCGGCAAAATTCCATGTGAGCAAATTTATCACGCCACTGCGGAGTTTGAAATCAAGCGTCCGGTCTCCCTCGTGGAAAATGATGGAGTCATCGTTCTGGGTCGCACAATTCTCGATGCCTTCGACCGGTTGGAGGTCCTCGAGGCCACCGCCGAGGCCATCCTCAACAGCCTCCCTCTCGCCCCGCTGAAACCCATGCCGGATCATGTCATCGAAGAACTCGAGCAGGCGTTTCCCGCATGAAATCCTGGGATGCTTTACAGGGTCTCCAGAAAATGATAGAGATGTTTGCTTATGGAAAGTTGCACCTGAATTTTGGCTGAAAAGCCGGGCTGCAATTTCTCAGATCACTGATTATCAATGTCCCCATAGCTCAACTGGATAGAGCAGGGCTCTCCTAAAGCTCAGATAGTGGTTCGATTCCACTTGGGGACACTTTCCTTGGTTGTTCCAACACTCGGCGTTGGATTCACCGGTCAAAGTCCAGAATTTCCCAGATGGGGATCAATTTGCCGACGGTGGTTTTTTCTCCTCCGGAGATGCGTGGGCATGTTCGCGGCAGGCAAGCACCCGGCGTCCCTTATCCATGAGTTTTGCGCAAAATTCGTCCTCTGAGGCCAGCGGGTATTTGTTCAAAATGCCTTCAAACTGAGTTTTGAAATCAGGGTCCAGAATGTCCAGAACAAGAAATTCTTTGCTGAAGGCTTTGCTTTGACTTTCGACGTTTTGTTTGTGATCGGACTCGGCCTTTTCCTGGGCAATGGATGCGACCGTTTGCTCGTACTCGAGCTGTTCCTTCAATCGTTTGCGTTCCTGTTCGGCACTGTCTAAAAATCCGTTTGGTTGGGTTGGCTTTTGTTCCTCACTGCCGGTCACCTGCTGAAAATTTAGTGTGGTGGCATTCGGGTTTGATGCGGCGGCAATGGGTGGCAAATCCAGGTCCATTTGGACCCGGTTGGTTGTGTTATCGGAACTGGACTCCTGGGCTCCCATGAGCAGGGAGGACAGAATAAAAATGGTGGGAAGTGTCATGGGGTAGTGGAGTATCCTATATCCTGGTGAATACGCTTGCAAGCACGGCATCATCGCAATCCCTGCGATCGCATTGCGCCACATTGAATGACACCGGGGGGAAATAAATGAAAGGGGTAGGAAAGGTCGTTGCGTCATAAAGAATGACACCCGGATGA
>JBGSVX010000303.1:0-4216 GCA_041752795.1 Terrimicrobiaceae bacterium | reverse complement strand
GCCACCCCAAGGACCTGAAGCCCGGCAATTTTCAGGTTCCAACGCAGATTGAGTCGGGCACCGGACTGGAACTCCGGCCAGTCCTGCAAACCGACGGATGCTGCGGTCAGAGCATTGTGCAGGCAAAGGTCAGCCTCAAGGGCGACCAAGGCATCCTGAGTTCGCATGAACTTCAATCGGGCCTTGAGAAATGTCGTGAGCGCAATAGTGAAAAACGCCACTCCGCCAGCAACAAGGATCATCCCCAGGGGGATTTGAAAGGAGCGCAGGAGAAGCATGAACACGGCCATCAGCAGCCCCAAACCAATCCCCCAAGGAAGGAAGGTTTGGATCCACCACCCCAGATTAAAGCGGATCGCTTCCCTGCGGGCGGCATCCATCCACCGGTTTTTGGAGTTTGCTGTCATAGAAAATCAATGTGTCGTGTCATTTAATGTGCTGGTGGGATTCTCAATGTGCAAGAGCCAGTTATAAAGAATGAGTCGGTCGGCTGGGATATTGAGGAAGTGCGGGCCGGTGACCACATTGCGGCTGAGGAATGCAAAGAAGTGGCGCTGCCATGGCGGGAGTGTGTCCTTGGGGCTGGAAAGGATCACTTCACGTGCCACAACAAAAAAGGTGTCATCCATTTCAAAAGGAAGTTTTGCTGCGGTTTGTGCTTTTGCGGTTTGCATGATTTTTGGCACATCCGGCTCCGCCATGTATCCATGAGTGGCAACGACTTGCCAAAGGCCGCCGCCCAGTTCGCTGACTTGCAGTTCCCCGCAACTCGATGTCGGGTTCTTCCATGAGGGCTCCAGCAGGAGGATGATCACATGCTCGCCAATGACATGAACCCTTCGGTATTGTTCCAGAATCGAAGAGACCGCATGAGCGGGATTCGGTTTTCGTACGACAAAAACTTGCGTGCCTCGAACACGGGAAAACTCCCCATCGGAGAAGCGCTTCGCAAGCTCCTCAACGGTCACCGCACCATAACTCATGGCCTGACGAACCAATTCCCGCCCACGATGCCATGTGAACATCGTGACGGCCACCCCGGCTGCCAAAATGATCGGAACCACACCACCATCCAAAATTTTGCTGAGACAGGCCAGAAAAAGTGGCAGGTCGATTGCCAACAATCCCACCAAGAGCAAGCCAGCCTGCCACATCGGGCGCAGCCAAACCATTCTGACCACACACACGAAGGCAATGGAGGTCACAATCATTGCTCCAGTCACTGCAATCCCATAGGCATTGGCGAGTGATGAGCTGTTGCGAAAAATGAGCACCAACATCACGCAGGCGACACCAAGCAGGAAATTAACCACGGAAATATAGATCTGTCCGCGCTCGGTGGTGCTCGTGTGTTTGGCAAACATGCGGGGGAGATATCCAAGGTCCATGGCCTGACTTGAGAGCGAGAAGACTCCACTGATGAGTGCCTGGGATGCGATCACTGTGGCCAGAGTTGCGAGCACAACCAGCCCTCCCCGCAAGGAGTCCCCCGGAACCATCAGAAAAAACAGATTGGGATCCGCGGCGGATGCCGGCAACCGCTGAACGAGTGCCGCTTGGCCGAGGTAGTTTAAAACCAAGGCCGGAAAGACAATCCACCGCCACGCCCGAACGATTGGTGTTCTTCCAAAATGACCCAAATCCGCATAGAGTGCCTCCGCTCCGGTCACCCCAAGCACGACGGCTCCCACGATCGCCCACGCCTTCCAGCCGCCTTCCAGAAGAAGGGAAATTCCTGACCAGGGATTCAGAGCATAAACAATCCCTGGGTTTTGAAAAATTTGGTAAGCCCCGAGACCGGCGAGGGTCAAAAACCAAACAAGCATCACCGGACCGAAGATGCCGCCGAGTCGTCCGGTCCCGAATCGCTGCGAAGCAAAGAGCAGGATCAGAATGATGAGCGTGACTGGCACGACCCATCGCTCAAAGGCCGGAGTCACAGCAGACATGCCCTCCACGGCACTTAAAACCGAGATGGCAGGCGTGATCGCACCATCACCGTAAAGCAGGGCTGCCCCACAAACCATCAATACACCGAGCCAGCGACCTCTTCGACCCGTAAAAGCCTTGGATTTTTCAAGAAGCGCCATGAGCGCAAAGATGCCTCCTTCGCCCTGGTACGAAGCCTGCATGACAAAAAACACATACTTGATCGTGACGACCAGAAAGAGGGTCCAGATGATAAGAGAGGCCGTTCCGATCGCGGCTGCCGGTGTCCCACCTGCAGCCATGCAGGCCGTTTCGAATGCATAGAGCGGACTCGTGCCGATATCACCGAACACAACACCAAGCGCAAGAATGGCCAAAGCAGCCGATTGGGATTTGGACTTCGTTTCTGGCACGTGAGGAGAAAAGCAGTTGCTTGAGATTCTGACAAATCAATCAGCATCCAACGCAGCGCAAAAATTCAAAAGGTCAGAAACGAAAGCACATCATCCGCTTGGATGTTTTCCAAGTTTCCATTCGGAGCTTGAAGGATTTTTACCTCTTTGCCGCAGGGCGCCCATACACGGGGATCGGTCGGACCGTAGAGCAACAGGCAGGGAGCGCCCGATGCCGCAGCCAAGTGCGAGATCCCACTGTCATGACCAAGAAAAAATGTCGTTTTTGACAGAACGGCCCCGAGGACGTTGAGGGGCAAATTTTCGAGAATGCGAATCCTTGTGCCGAACGCAGACTTCATCCGTGCGAGGGATTCTGAATCGGCTTCACCACCGACGACAACGACGGCCTGTTGGGAAGCGTGGATAAGAAGATGGGAAATGACCTCCCCCCATCGCTCCACCGGCCAATTCTTTTTGGGACTGCCGCTTCCCGTGTGAATAGTCAGAAACCGGGGGCCAAGACCATGGAGGAGAGGCTCGGCCACGGCAAGGTCCTCGGCATGGTGATGAAATGTTGCGACCGGATCTTCGAGAAACAGTGCGAGAGAGCTTAACGGCTTGGCAAGCTGGGAGCTTGCGTGTTCGTGATCCTGCACTTTCGGTGAAATGCTCAGGAAATTTTTTACCCCGATTTTCTCTAAAGACCGGCGGAAAAGGGTATCGGGGTCATAGAGAAAACTGATGATCTGACCGAAGCTCAGAAAATAATCCGCCATTTCGGCAGCCATTTCGGCTTTCGGGTTAAAACATGCAGCCATTGGTCCATACTCGATGCACCGCACGGAGTTGGCATAAAAGCGCTGATTTACCAGGGGCAGGACCCGGCGATAGGCCATGATTTCAATATGGCAATCCGGGAACCCCTCCCGCAGGAGTTTCAGAGCCGGAAGGGTGAGTACGAAATCTCCAATTGCACCTCCGCGAATAACGAGGAGCCGGGCGTTTATCGGTTGAATTGGTTTATCTGGGAGCCGAGGGCACCGGGACCTTCCCAACTCGCGGGGCGATTCCATGGAAGCGTTCCACCGGCATTTTGCTCGGTGCGGTATTCTTGATCGTTACCTGCGCAACCGGAGAAAATGCAAACAATGCTGACAAGGAGAAGGAATCTCGCCATGACAAACGATTGTTTCGTGGTCGCAGGCACAACTGGTAACCAGAATCAATTTCCGACCGCTTGGAAGATCACATTGTCACCAGGAGAGATCGTAACTCCCTGCGGGACACTGCTGACCACGATGTCTGCGATGGACGTGGCAGGCTCGACGGAGGTGATACGGACTTTTCCGATGAGGTTGTTGCCCCGTTTGACCAGCATCTCGGCGTTGCTGACCACACCGTTTTTGTCACCAAGGTTCAGCACAACAAAATTCCATGCTTGATTCACAGCCAACACGCGGCCTTGCAGGCCATCGCGCATTTTGAGTGCCTGGCGGTCTGCATCCTTTTGCTTGGCTTCCGCAAGGGCTGTTTTGGCGTTTTCAAGATCGTTTTGAAGTTTGGTGATCAGGGTTTCTTTTTCAAGAAGCTGAGCTTGGGTATCTGCCGAGGGCTCAGTGGAGGTGGTGGGGGTTGCCGATCTGAGTTGCGCCAATTCCGCGTCTTTGGCAGCGACGTCTGCTGTGAGTTTTGTGAGGTCGCTTTCTTTCGCCGTGATGGCATTTTGAAGTTCTGTCGCTTTGGCTTTGGCTTGATCAGCAGCCGATTGGGCGCTTTGGGCTTGAGCGAGAGCTGCTTCTTTTTCCGTGGTGGTGGTTGCGAGAGTTTCGGTGGCCTTCTTGAGGTCGCCGGATGTTTTCTCAAGAGATTGCGATTTTTGGGCCAACTCCTGA
>JBGSVX010000302.1:0-3799 GCA_041752795.1 Terrimicrobiaceae bacterium | reverse complement strand
TTGTTTCAAACCGCTTTTCCGATTCCACCACATAATCCCCGCGGTGAAGCATCCGGTCCATGTTAAAGTCAGACCGGCAGGTCAGAAGCGAAACCACGCCGTAAATGACACACGCGGCAATCGAGCCAAAAAACGAGATTTCGGCGCCATTGAACGGGAAACCTTCGCCCCAGATTTGCCGTGCGAGGATCCCCCCGGTGACAAGACCGGACCCGGTGAGCAGCCCCGCCCATGCCCCCGCTGTGGTGCCTTTTTTCCAATAGAGACCGCCGATGATCGCAATTCCCGCTCCGCCGACGTAGATGGCCTCAGTGACCACCCACCACATCATGACGTATTCGGTTTGTTTAAAAAAGCAGCCGAAGAGGAATGCGAACACTGCCACGCCCACCATCGACCACCGCAGCAAGCGGATATGAGCCTCCGGGGTGAATGGCTTTTTGCGCAAAGGCACGATCACATCTTGAATGAAGAGACTGCCCCAGGAAAGCATGTGTGTTCCGTCGCCACCAAAGACGCCCATGAGCAGAATGATGCACAACAATCCCTTGATCCCCATTGGCAACATGTCCACCACGGCGATGGGGAGCGTCATTTGTGCCTGAAGCTGCGGTTCGGCGATTTCGGAAACTTGTTGCATCACTGCGGCCGACTGGACCGCAAAATCCGGATGGGCCAGATACGTCATCGCACAGACGGCCAGCAAGGTGATGACCGCCGTGTTGCCAAGGCCCTTCCAGTTGGCCATGATCCCGCCCATTCGTGACTCATGAGCCGTGACAGCCGCTGTGGTGTAGGCTCCTTGATTTTGCCAGGCCATCGTCCTGTAAACGGCACTGAAAAGCCCCATGAGAACAAACCAGATATTGAAGTCTTTCAGCCCCATGGAATCAAACGGATTCAGGAGCGATTGACCCGGAGGCTGGGCGGTGAGCACCTCGCTGATTTCTGTCCAACTGAACATCATCAGCAGGGCGGTGATGATCACAAGAAAGAGCACCATGGAAATGATGCCTTCCAGACAGTTGGTGATCATGAGGGTGATCAATCCCCCCGAGAGCGCCAGAGCAAGCGAGATCGCAAGCAACAAGGCCATGAGCGGGATATGAGTCGGAATGATCCATCCAAAAACAGAGAGCGTTTGGGGAAGCCCAAGAAAATACGTCATGAATCTCGCTCCAATAATCGGAATAATCCCAAAGTTAGCCAACCCGGCCGCAAACCCGAGAAAGCCGGTAAAGATGCGGAAGGACTTGCTGTATCGGATCTCAAAAAACTGTGCGAGTGTGAGCGCCCTCGTTTCACGGAACCGATAGATCACCCATCCGCTAATGCTCACGATCAACGTGACGGGAACGCTTAACCATCCCCACCATACGAGAACAAACCCGGACTTGGAGATCATCTCAAACATGGCCACAAACACGACGGCCCCGACGCCCTGCTCCCCTTTGGCCACCGCCAGCAGATAGCGCCCGGCCATTCGTCCTCCCGACAGGAAATCTGCAACTCCTTTCAGGTAAGTTCGTGTGTAGAGCGCAACAATAAGAAGGCCAATTAGGGGGATGCAGATTAGCAGCCAGTCTAGAAGGTGCATGGTAAGAGAAAATTAGCGGGCTGATTTGCTATGTGAGAGGACCACTGTTTTGATCTCCTGAGAACCGATTCGCCCCAGTGCGTGGGCTTTGCCATCAAGAAAGAAGCGAGGATTTACGGGACGATCTGCACGGTTTTGAACCCGCACTTCAAGCTCCCCGCTTTTGTTGATTTTGGAGGAAAGTAAACGCACGGTATCAGGCACCAATTTTCCGAGCGAACCCATTCCAGGAAGAGGACCAGGGTTCGGAGGCACCGGAAGGGTTACAGGGGGATAGAGAAGTGAATCCGCAACGTGGTCGGGCTGGCTGTCCCCTGCAAATAAACAAATGCGGAACTTCAACTCTCCGCAATCTACGGCTGGCTGCCAGCGCTTTTCCTCAGGGCCGGTGGGAACGTCATTGGCGTAACGAGATGCACGAGCAAGCGTGAGGCGGGTTTCTCTTGGGAAAAAGTCGGCGTCGCTAAGAACGTCGGATGCAACCCCAATTCGATGGCCATTGGCACTTGTCCTGTGGAACCAGCGACCGACGGGAACCTGCCCGCGTCCGTCGCGCGACACGACACTCCCGGGCACATCACACAAAGCCGGACCAGAAGAGGGAATTACCAATTGCAGTCTAGCACTTCGTTCGTTCCAGAGCATCCTCCCTTGAATTGTAACCCACGGCAGATCACGGCAGAGGTCAAAGGTCAAATCCACCCAGGAGTTTTTCCCCTGCCATCGGGTCCAGAGGCGCGAGCGTTCGGGACCGGCTTCCAAGAGGGCCGATTCGGCGATCTTCCATTCCTCGCGGACGGTATCGAGGCAATACGAATCCGGCTCCTCATTCATGCCACCCCATGATCCCCATTTGTCCTCCACCACTAGCAGGCGCACAGACTTTCCAGCAGACAGGAAATCCATGCCATCATGTTTGATGGACAGGTTTCCCTTTCCATTGTCCGCTATTCGCCAGCCCGGGTTGCTGATGAATGGATTTCTGCCTCCTTTGCCCCGTCCTGATTTTATGCCGAATTTCGGCACGACTTTTTTTGGTGCCAGCCCGAGACGAACAATTTTCCATCCGAAGGCCGGAATCGTGAGGTTTGTGACAACACGCTTGCGCCATGGTAGATCTGGCATGGAACTGTGCTCGGTGTCTATTTCTTGGAAGGCCAGCGCGCGGCCTCTTTCATCGCGCAGCGCGAAGGGAAGCTCGGTGGCGCGGTGTTGATAATCAAAGAACGGTCGATAGTCCAGAGATCCTTCAATTTCAATCGGGCCGGAAAATTCGCGGGGTAATGGATTCCAGATCAGGATCGGAACTTCTGAAGGGGCATCTGGATTGGAGGATTTTGGCACCCGAGTGTCAATTTTCGATACTAGGCGGTTTAAGGCTTCAAACCGGGCCTTTTGGCCGTGATGAATCGCAAGACCGATCCAAGCCATTTGTTCCTCTGAAGCTCTCTCGATGCTTGATCCCGGAAGGATATCGTGAAAGCTGTTGAACAGAATCGCATCCCATGCATCGGACAGACTGACTTTTGAATCACTGGCTTCGAGAGGGATTATTGCCTGCGTTATCTCAGCCGAGATAACGATGGATTCTGCTTCTCGAAAATGCGCCTTGAGTTTCTGTACTGATGAATAGCAGCCGCGCAGGCAGTATCCGAATTCCCCACCGAGATCCGGCGTTTGCCTGCTCGGTGCCGCGAGCACCTCCTTCCGGAGTTCACGAAAAAATCCATGTAAAGTTGAATACCGAAGTTCCACTTTGCTGTGCTCCTCTCCCCACTCAGCAATTTCCTTCAAGTGGCGCCTTGTAGGGCCGCCGCCATGATTGCCCAAACCCAACAAAACTCCAACATTGCTTAGTGAGTGCTCGTTCGCCCCACGCAGCGTCGAGTCGAGAATCTCGCTGATATTTAATCTCTCTGAGCAATACCATTTCCAGTGCTGGCGATAACAGAGGAGACGATCATTGTAATCGCAATTCCACCAAAAGGCAGGATCCTCCATCGGGAACTCGGTTCTTTGGGGACGGGTGAAGGCAAATCCTTCCATCCCAAAGCTCCGTAAAATGTTTGGCCAGCCCGCCGGATGACCAAAACTATCTGCCTGCCACGCCACGGTTGGCCTTACCCCCAACTCTTGTTCAAAGTAACAAATCGAATCCTCAAAGTGCCGACAGAGCGTTTCTGTTGAGCTGAGGTTGGAATC
>JBGSVX010000301.1:0-2983 GCA_041752795.1 Terrimicrobiaceae bacterium | reverse complement strand
CAGAGAGGCCGGATTTTTACGTTTTTTTCATGTCATAAAAAATCCCCCGCTTTTCAGGCTTTGCGAGCGGGCAATCCTGCGGTAAACCAATTTGATTGTGAGTGACTCTGCCAGCGCCCCCTCAAGTATTTCTATCGAAAGCGAAATCCGGACCCTTGACCATGTTGACCAGTATTTGATGGTTGGCAAAGAGTCCGATGCCTCGGACATCCACCTTGGAGTGAGCAGTCAACCGATCTGGCGGCGGTTCGGAAAACTGGAGCCGATCTGGCTTCAAGCGCCGGTTCTGACGGCTACGGACACCGAGCACCTGGCCATGACCTTTCTCACTGAGCCCCAAAAAGCCCAGCTATTGGACCGGGGTGATGTCGATTTTGCCTATGCCAATCAACTCGGCCGGTTCAGAACCAGCGTGGTGCGTCAGAGGTTGGGGTTTGATCTCACGTTCCGAATCATCAACAGCACAGTGCGGTCCATGGATGAACTCGCTCTTCCTCCGCAACTTAAACTCCTGACCCAATATCACAACGGACTGGTGCTCGTGACCGGCGCGGTCGGAAGCGGAAAGAGCACAACCCTGGCTTCCCTTGTTCAGGAAATCAACATGTCGAGGAATGATCACATCATCACACTCGAAGATCCGATCGAATACATTATCGACTCGGGTCATTGTCATGTGACCCAACGGGAAGTTCACACCCACACGGCTTCCTTCGCAGCCGCTCTGCGCGGAGCCCTTCGCGAAGATCCGGATGTGATCATGGTCGGTGAAATGCGCGATTTGGAAACCATCTCGCTTGCAATCACCGCTTCGGAAACCGGCCACTTGGAGCTCGGGACCCTGCACACAGGCAATGCCGCCCGAACCCTGGATCGTGTGCTTGATGTGTTTCCCACCGATCAACGCGACCAAATCCGCATCATGGTCAGCGAGTCCCTGCGCGGCAGCATCAGTCAGCAACTCATCCCCCGTGCAGACGGAAGAGGTCGCGCTCTGGCCATCGAAATTTTGATGAACAATCCAGCCGTCGGAAACCTCATTCGTGAAGGGCGCACGTTCATGCTTCCGGGGGTCATTCAAACCGGCCGCAAGCAGGGCATGGTCCTCATGGACGATTCAATCACCGAACTATTCCAGGCAGGAATCATCAACGCGGAGGAGGCCTTCTACCGCTGCGAAAACAAATCGCAGATGCGCGGAATCCTCAAGGTTTGACCGCGTGAGGGCAGCGCGCTTTTCTCAAGGCGAGCGGAGCAAATTTTGTTCGAGTCTTGAACACGCGGTTAAATTGGGAAATTGATCGGAACCCGCTGGCAAAGGCCACTTCGCTGATTGGGAGTGCGGTGAATTCCAAGAGGTGACGGGCACGGTCCACGCGGAGGGATGCCAGGAAATCTGTGAGGGTTCTGCCCGTGTGGCGGTGAAATTGCTCACTGAAATATCCGGGATGCATGCCGGCGGAAAGTGCCAGATCACGCAATCGCCAGTCGCGCGCAACATCGGCACGGATTTGATGAATCACATGTTCAATCGTGGAATAGGGCGAGGCATTTGAGCCGGGAACCACGGTTCCTGCAAGCTGACTGGCAAACACACGCAGCAGACCAAGGGCTCCCTCATAACGATCTGTTTCGAATTTTGGTGTTTCCCGGCAGGCACCTGAACACCCGCATCGCCGGGACGCCCGACCGGGAAGCATACACCCACGCCCAGGTTGCGAACATCCCGGGGCGCGGTCCACATAAACATGACCCGTGTGCAAGAATCCAATCGATTTGTCCCCCTGAATCACCGGCACCGCCGAAGAGGTCAAACCCGCAAAACACCTTGCCGTTTTCACTTGGAGGCTGGCGGAATCCTGAAGCGCCAGATGGCTTTTCGTACAGGATTCACAGACTTTTCGATGCATGGACATCACCCGGCAAAAATCTGGAATCCCGGGCGATTCAGTCACAGCATATTTCCCGGGGCTGTGAAATTCCAAAGGCAGACCCGTCGTACGATGAAAGGCAGACCGGAATTCGGTCAGCAGCGGGTTTCTTGGTGAGTTGGCTTCCATGATTTTCGGGGGCTGCGAATCATTAACAAAACTAATACAATTGGTTCCTCCTTCATGGCGCAAGAATAATTTCTGAATATTTGCGCAGAAAATCCGATGCGATGCGTAGCGGTCGCTGCAACAAAGCCTGATGATCAATCATGCTTCAAGAAGTCCACATTCAACACGTTGCGCGCAGGAAGTCCCTATGAGTGTGCTGGCAGTGACCATTTTTGTGAGCATGATGCTCGCCTTATTTTTTGTGGCTGGATTTTTGTATCATCACGATTTTTCCGGCGGGGATTCTGTCCGTGACAGTCTTCTTCCCTTCAAACCCGAGAAATCCAGCATCAAAGAGCCGAAGTCCGGCTCCCCCGCAGCATCCGATTCCCAATTTCCACGCAAATGAACACACGAACAGCGACAATAGAATTCAATGACAAGGTGGTCCGGCAATTTATGCTGGCCTCGATTTTTTGGGGGGTGATTGCCATGGTGGCGGGGGTGCTCATTGCCTCGCAACTGGCGTTTCACGTTTTAAACTTTGATACCTCCTGGCTGACCTTTGGCCGCCTGCGGCCGCTGCACACGAATGCGGCGATTTTTGCTTTTGTGGGGAACATGATCTTTGCAGGCATATATCATTCGACCCAGCGACTCGTGAGAACGCGCCTGGCCTCGGACTTTTTGAGTTCGCTGCATTTTTGGGGGTGGCAGGCGATTATTGTTGCCGCGGCCATCACGTTGCCACTCGGGTTTTCGCGGGGCAAAGAATATGCGGAGTTGATCTGGCCGATCAACATTGCAGTGACGCTCATTTGGGTTGTCTTTGCGGTGAACTTTTTTTGGACCCTTGCCATTCGCAATGAAAAGTCCCTTTACGTTGCGATCTGGTTTTACATCGCGACGATCATCACCGTGGCGATGCTTTATATCGTCAATCA
>JBGSVX010000300.1:0-1642 GCA_041752795.1 Terrimicrobiaceae bacterium | reverse complement strand
GGAAGGTCGAAGGGCAGGCGGTTGGTTTCCGCAAACATGGCGATGAGGAAAATGACGAATGAGATCACCATCGGGATCCAGATGAGGAGGCGCTGGAGCGAGAAGCCCTCCACGAGAGATTTGGAAATGACCTCCCAATTGCCAGAGAGCAGGGTTGCCACGGAAAGGTCTTTCGGCCAGTAGGGGAAAACCATCCAGCCATTTTGGACCTGCCACATCACGATCTCGTGAAGGTTGAGGGTGCCGACCACAAGGAAAACAGGAATGACCGACAAGCCGAGCGCCAGTTCGTAGGAAATCATCTGAGAGCTCGAGCGAATGCCCCCAAGGAATGGATACTTCGAGTTTGATGCCCAACCGGCGAGCACGATGCCATAGACGCCCAGCGAGGAAACGGCAAAAACGTAAAGCACGCCGATGTCCACATTGGCAATCACCATGGGAACCCCAAACAGGGACGATCCAAACGGAAGCACGGCCAACACCAGAATGGCGGGGATCATCGCAAGCTTCGGCGCGATCCAGTAATAAAATTTGTTGGCCCCTCCCGGCAAAAAATTTTCTTTGAGCAGGAGTTTGAGGGCATCCGCGATGGGCTGACCCAGCCCGAAGAAGGCGATGTCTTTTTTGGCACCGAAGAGGGTCAAGGGAATGCCGACCCGGTTCGGGCCGATGCGGTCCTGGATGAGGGCGCAGACTTTGCGTTCCGCATAGACGGTGTAGGAGACAAACCCCAAAATGACGACCAAAAGGCCAAGGGTTTTGGCCAGAGATGTCCAAATAAGGAATACCTCCGGCTGAAAAATGATTTCCAATAGCGAGCTGAGAGTCATCGGTGTAGGGCATTCTTTATAGGCGTGAGGGATGCCTGTGCAATCTTCTTAACTCACAAGATAAAAAATCCATGCAAAATGGGGATTCTCTTTTGAGATTTGGTCCGGACATGTAAAGTTCCCGGTTCCAATGGGTTCTTGTTGTTCATGTGAAGATTCTGCAGCGGCGCCATCACCGGCTGGTGAATGGGCCAAGCTGGGAGTTGCCGGGGTCATTGCCGCGCAATCCATGATTTTTGGGCTCGCGATCAATCTTTCGCCTCCTTCCGGCATGCCGCGCACGGTTTTGCACTCAGCCCTTGCCATTTCGGCAGTTGTGGTTTTTGCGCTGGCTGGGGGGCCGGTTTTGAAAAGTTCCTGGCGGGCGCTCAGTCGTGGCCGGATTGTGTTTGATCAGCTCTTTTTGTTGGGAATGGTCGCGGCCTTTGCAGCGTCGCTGCACAGTTCTCTGACCGGGGTAGGTCATGTTTATTACGAAATTGTGGCCATCTTGCTCGCGATCCATACGTTTGGCGGGCTGCTCACGGACAGCAGGCGGCGGGAAGCTCTCAATGCGGCCGGGGATTTCGGGAGGGAGTTTGCGACGTGTGAACGGCAGACCTGTTGTGGAAACTTGGAGACCGTTGGGGTTGGGACGATTCAGCCCGGGGATTTGGTTCGGGTGGCCGTGGGGGGTGCGGTGAGTGTGGACGCGGAGGTGATTGAAGGCACGGCGTTTGTGCGGGAGTCTGCACTCACAGGCGAGCCATTCCCGGTGGTGAAACGTCCGGGGGATTTTGTCAAAGCCGGCAGTTATGCCATGGATGGCG
>JBGSVX010000299.1:0-5335 GCA_041752795.1 Terrimicrobiaceae bacterium | reverse complement strand
GGGCTCAGTGCCTCGCAGCGCGCGGACTCCACCAACTTTCGTCCTCTGACCCCCTCCGGCGTGCTGGCGGCCATGTTCGATCGGTTCGCACTCGCCAATGCTGCCAGTCGTGGATTCCTTTCTCTGAAACACTACCGCCTGTTTGGGCCTGGTGAGCGCATGGATTCTGGAATTTACGGTTTGGTGAGCCGGGCATTTCAACAAATCCAAGAATCCGGAAAAGTGATTCTTCCAACCGCCCTCAAGCCAGGCAGCCCCACCGGGGACGCACTCCACGATTTTTTTCCTGTCTCCAGCGCGGCCTCCATGGCGGTTGCCCTCACCCGAAACGCATCCACCTCGGGGGTTTACGAAATTGGCTCAGGGGAGGCTTACTCTGTGGCTCGTGTGATCAAGGGCATTTTTGATGCCATGGGGAAAAAGCCGGACATTGTCTGGGACGAAACCATCCCATTCGTCCCGCCATCGCCCCAGCCAATCCTCGCGGATCTGACCCGTGTAAAATCCGCGGGCACAAAAATCGAAGAGTTCGATCTCAAGGAGTCCATTGCCAACTTTGTTAAAGACTGGCTCCTGACCGGCCGGGTGCCGGGCTCTGAGGTCACACCACCAATTCCTGACCCTGAGTCCCAGAAATCGGTTATCCGTTCTGGGAAAAAATCCTGACTGGTTCCATGCCCGACGAGCCCCCTCCGCAAACACTTTTAACCCGGCTGATCGACCGGATCGGGGATTTCCTTATCCTCTGCATCCGGTTTGGAAAAAAGCATTTTCCAAAGTCAGTTCCGGCTCCCGGGAACCCCGCAAAAACTCCGGTCGCGCCGGTAGAAGGTCAGCCAGAAAATGGCGAACCGCCGAAGGAAGTTGAAGATAATCCGAATGGCAAATGGGCAAAAATCAAACGTTACCACCAGACAACCCCGGTGTGGCGTTTGCGGCTTTTTTATTATTCCGGTTTTTTGGTGGTGTTTGCCGTTCTGGTGCTTTGGTGCTGGCTGACTTGGCCCCGTGTTTCTCAAAAAACCGGCACCGAGGAGGAGCGGCGCGTGGTTATCGAGCTCCTTGTTCGTGAAACATCGGAGGCCATCTCGCGAGAGGATCCGGACCGGGCCGGGCGACTTTTGAAAGAACTCGAGGGACTGATCCCCGATCACGCGATTTTCTTCACTTTGAGTGGAGCTCAGAAAACGCTTCTCAAAGATTTTGATGGGGCACGGGAAGAATATCTTCGGGTTATTCGGAAACAGCCCACCAGTTTTGTCGCGCTTTTCAATCTCGCCGAATTGGATTTTGTCGCTGGAAATTATCAGGCCGCCCGGGACCTTTTTCAAAAGCTTCACGATGCCCGCCCCAAGGATGAAAACGTCATATTTCGATTGTTTCTCTGCTCACTCTTTCTGGGAGACACGGCGGCGGCTGACCGATGGTTTCAAAGCCTCCCGCCAGCGACACTTTCCCCGGCCAACCACTATGCCAGGGCCGCCCGTCTCTTTCACGCGAATCAGAAATCCGAGGGCCGCAAGATTCTCGAAACGGCCCGGCTCCTCTTTCCGGACAAAATCAAGTATTACGAGGTGACATTTTCCTCACTCAATTATCGCTGACTCAGGGGCCTTGTCCGCATTGCGGAAGGCTTTTGCGACAAGGCGGGCACCCAGCACGGTGACAAGCAGAGTAAAGACGAGGCTGGCGATCCAGATGCCCATGGTGAATGGATCCTGGGGGTCCATTCCGGATTTTGCGAGGGCGAATCGTCCCAGCACGGCGCCTGCGTACGAGTAGGCCGCGCTGAGTGGCAGGAATCCCACGAACGAGGACAGAAGAAATGTGGAGGCGTGAATCCGGGTCAGGCCCGCGGCATAACTCACGATGCTGTGCGGAAAGACCGGCGAAAACCGGCTGAGCAGAATCAGCGGCCAGCCTTTGACCCCAATCGCATGGGCGAGGGATCGGAAGCGGGGCCGCGATTCAAGGCGTTTCTCAATCCATCGTCGCGCAAAATACCGGCTCGTATAAAAATTGAGTGCCGCGCCAATCGTTGAGGCAAGAGCCACAAGCAGTGTTCCCGTGACCCAGCCATAAACAGCACCTGCTCCCAGCGTCAGAATGGACCCCGGCAGAAACAAGGCTCCCAACACCACATAGAGCACCACAAACCAAACGCACCCAACCGCACCATGATCACGGATCCAGTCCATGCTCTGCGTCAGCCATTGCGCCCAGGTTTCTGTCATATTTGATAAATAAATTCTCGGGAGAAGATCCACGAAATCGTCAGAGGGTGTTTGACGGACTTGAACTTATGCCCGTTGGACTTTATCCCAGCGATGTGTTCATTCGTCGAGCGAAACATCTTTGGCCGGAAATTCTGATTCTGCTTCTAGCGGCATTGCTGCGATTGTGGTCCCTTGATATCAAGCCCCCGCACTTTGATGAGGGCGTCAATGGCTGGTTTGCCGATCAGATGGGCGTAACCGGGTATTACCGCTATGACCCCACGAATTATCATGGTCCCCTCCACATGTATGGGGTGTTTGTTTCGCAAACGCTGTTTGGCCGCAATGTCTGGGCCCTGCGATTGCCTGCCATCCTTGCCAGTCTGTTGGCTGTTTGGGCATTGCTTCGGCTCAAACCGCTGCTCGGGTCGTTTCCATCGCGTTTTGCGGCCCTCGCCATGGCGGTCTCTCCGGCCTTTGTGTTTTATGGCCGCTATTCGATCCATGAATCCTGGCTGGTCGCTTTTCTCATTTTCACTTTTCATGGACTCCTCGGTTTGTGGCAATCCGGAGAGCGCAAGTATTTGTGGTTGGTTGCGTTGGGAGTTGCCGGTCTCATTCTGACAAAAGAGACTTACTTCATTCATCTCGGGTGTTTTGCATTGGCTGTTCCCGCGCTTTGGTTGTGGCAGAAGGTGGTTCCCTCGCGACCGGTGATGCCCATGGCCCCGCAACAATGGAAATCAAGGGACCTCGCTCTGGCCGGCGGCGTTGCGACTCTCGTGATCTTTTTGTTTTATTCGGGATTCTTGCTGGATCCGGGAGCGGCCAAGGGGCTCTACGAAACCTATGCCGCATGGTTCAAAACCGGTGTCGAAGCCGGGGGGCATGAAAAACCTGATTTTGCACTGGGACCGGTAAATTTTTATTGGCTGGCACTCATGGCATTTTACGAATGGCCGGGCCTGGTGGGCGTTGTGGCATGTTTTTGGGCGCTGACGCCCGTGGATGCGCGAATCCGCTATGCGGCGATCTCTGGAGCGGGTGCGCTGATTGCCTATTCGATCATTCCCTACAAAACCCCATGGTGTCTGATCTCCGTGCTCTGGCCGTTTTACCTCACCGCGGGTGCCATGATCCAACAGCTCTGCGGGAAATTTAGGTTTTGGGTCGCCGGGCTTCTCGTCGCATCGTCCCTCCCGGCAATGGTTGATGTCAATTTCCGCAGGTTCACCGATGACTCCCACCTCTACGTCTATGTGCAGACACACAAAGAAATTAATCAGGCCATGGGACCACTTCTTAAAAAGGCCGCAAAAGATCCGCGCTTTTATCACGCCCGGGGTTCGGTGTTTTTGGAAAGCTATTACCCGATCCCATGGATTCTCGGGGACTTCACGTCGGTGGGCTATTTTGACAAAGGGGAAATTCCCGAGATGTTGGACGCAGCTTTTATTTTGTGTGCGGAGGAGGACTCCGAGGCCGTGCAAGCGGCTTTGGCTGGCCCTTACTATCGCCGTGACTTTCTCGTGCGATCCGGAGTCGGTCCCTGCATCGCGTTTTTCCGGTTTGACGATTTCCAAGAAATCTTTGGCGGGGGACCGGATGTGATTGGCACCGCCCGCAAACCCGCAGCTCCATGAAAATTCCTGTCATGATTTGCTCTCTCACCGCCACCGCGGTTTCATCAGCGCTTGTGCTGGGGGGGATATTTCAGGGGCTGACCCCACTCCTCGCGGCCCTGTCCATGGTCATGGGGCTGCTTGTGGCGGCTCTGTCATGGAAAATGGTGGAGGTCACCCCGGACGCCCCCCTGAGGTTTTGGGATATATCGATATTTGTTATCTTCGGGCTTGCGGCCTTTCGAGCATTTTTCTGGTTGCTGTATCCCGATGGCGAGCGCCTCATGATTTTGTCTCCAAACAATCTCGGTGACCTGTCCCTTCACATCGGGCTCATCCGGTATTTTGCGAGCGGGGTGGCCTTTTGGCCGGACAATCCCATCTTTGCAGGTCAGATGCTCGCATATCCTCCCGGTGCCGATTTGTTCAACTCCCTGCTGCTGCTTGTTGGGCCCGGCCTGCGTGCGGGCTTGGTGCTTGTGGGATTTTTGATGGCGCTAATTACCGCCCGGGCACTTTGGAACTATGGCGGGCCATTTTGTGTGGCGGCCTTTCTGCTCGGGGGTGGGCTTGCCGGCTTTGGCATCCTGAAAACATGGGACTTTTATGATTACTCGTCCGGCGCGGAAGGCGTGGAAAGGATTTGGAAAAATCCCTTTCTTGCCATGCTCGTCACTCAGCGCGGATTCCTCTTTGCCCTGCCTGCCGGTCTGATTTTGCTCTCCGCGTGGAAAGACGAATTTTTTGGGGATGGTCGCGAACGCCTGCCATTCGGGTTTCAATTTTTGCTCTATGCAACCCTGCCACTTTTCCAGGTCCACACGTTCCTCTTCCTTAGCGGCTTGTTGGGAGCCTCCCTGCTTTTTCTCAAAACCAACCGTTACCGCCCGCTCCGCCTTCTTGCGGCCTCATTTTTTCCTGCTTCAGCGGCCGTCTATTTTGTGACCGGCGGATTTTCCTCGGGCTCCCGGCTGCGCTTTGAGCCCACATGGGCTGCCCCCGAAGGACTGACCGGCTTTCTATTGGAATTCGGTCTCCCCCTTCTTCTTGCCGGGATCCTCGTCTATCGCGTGATCCGCTCAGGCACCCCGTGCTCCCGTTGGATCGTCTTTGTGGCCCTTGCATTCGCAATCTTTGCCTTTCTCTTTCCCCTGCATTCCTGGGCATGGGACAACACAAAACTCCTTATCTGGTCATGGATCGTGATTGCTCCCTTCCTATGGCAATACGTGCTCAGGCCCCTTGCGGTTTGGCCCCGCTCCGCCCTCTGCGTTCTCCTGTTTTTCACCGGCCTTGTTTCCCTGGCCGCCGGCCTGGACCGCAGACATGGATACCAATTGGCAAATCTCAAAGAACTCCGCGAATGGGACGTTCGAACCCACGACCTCCCGCGAGAAAGTGTCTTCGCTGCAGAGCCTGACTACAACCACCCGCTCATTCTCCTTGGGCGCCCGGTGCTCTGTGGCTACGAGGGCCATTTGTCGAGTCATGGCCTCA
>JBGSVX010000298.1:0-2379 GCA_041752795.1 Terrimicrobiaceae bacterium | reverse complement strand
GATTTTGTGATCGCGCCCGAAGCCGCGAAGTATCCATTCCAATACTCCATGGATGAGGCCCCGGAGCTCATTCCCTACCGGCTTGCAAGCTACCCGCGGGATGGGGCCATCGTGCATGACTGGATCGAAAGCCTCTACCGTCCGGGTCAGATCATTGGAACCTTTGACCTCCTCTCTGCGCTGAAAACGCGGATTCATCAGAGCTTCCGATACATGCCACGCGAGGAACCCGGCGTGCAGCGGCCTTCCGAAACCCTTGCGCTGGGGAGCGGATCCTGCCGGGACTATGCGGTTTTGATGATGGATGCGGTCCGGCATTGGGGCTTCGGAGCCCGCTTTGTGACCGGCTACATCCAAATGGAAAATTTCCAGCATGGTGCCACGCATGCGTGGACGGAAATTTATATTCCCGGAGCGGGGTGGAAGGGATTTGACCCCACAAACAACAAGGTCGCCGGGGCGGAACATGTTTCCGTCGCCGTCGCACGGGATGCAGAAAAATTGTCGCCCATATCCGGGAGTTGGAAAGGTTCACGAAATGCCTTCGACCGCATGGAAGTGGAAGTTCGTGTCGTGCAGGAATGAGCAAACCAAGTGACCCAATCGAACAATCCCGCCCGTGGCGTTCGCCAGTCCGGAAATTTTCCTATGCCACGACGGTCGGTTCCCTGAAACTCATTCTTGCCGTTGGTTCGCGGGTCAGGGTTTTTCACCACGATAAGGTGCCCGTCAGCGGACCGCTCATTCTCGCAAGCAATCACATCAGCCATTTTGATCCCCCATTTTTTTCTGCTTACACCCCGCGTCCCGTGGACTGGCTCGCAATGAGCGAACTGTATTCCAAGGGGTGGAGCAACCGCTACTTCCTTTCCGTGAATGCGATTCCGATTCGCCGGGGAGCCCCCGACCGGGCCGCTCTCCGCGAAGCGGTCAAACGATTGGACGATGGACGTTTAGTCGGCATTTTTCCTGAGGGTGGAATCCGCGATGGGGCCGCCTCCATGCTGGCCGGAGCGCCCCCCCAACGCGGAGTAGCCATGCTGGCCCGCCTCTCAGACGCCCCGGTCCTCCCATGCGTCATTCTCGGAAGTGACCGCCTCTACAATCTCAAAAAATGGAAACCATGGAACCGCCTGCCGGTCTGGATTTCCTATGGAACCCCCCTCCCCACCGGCCTCAACGAAGACGACTTTTCCCAGGCTTACCTGCAAAGCCTGCAATCCCTCCGCGACGAACTCCTCACCCATCACGGAGCCACTGATTCCGACCTTCCACGTTCCCCACAGGAACGGATGCGGGAGTAGATGCTCCTTTTGATATTTTCCAATCACCCGTGTCGAATCCCGCCATTTACACTTCTGCTCTGACCCCCGATCAAGCCGCCTTGTTGCTTGAATTAATGCGTCGGGAGGGGTTTGAGTTTGAGGAGCGGCCTTACACGATGGGTTTCGGGAAGAAGGGCAAGCTGACCGTGGCCGTTTATGAGAAGGGGCCGAAGGTCGTGGTTCAAGGAAAAGACACGGCGGATTTTGTGACCTTTTATTTGGAGCCGGAAATTCTGGGAGAGGCGCGGCTCGGGTATGAAGAGGTTCACAACCCGGAGATGTTTGCGCCGCATTTTGGGATTGATGAAAGTGGCAAGGGGGATTTTTTCGGGCCCTTGGTGATAGCGGGGGTCTTTACGGATGCAGAAACGGCCAAGGCCCTGCGCGAGGCGGGGGTCACGGACAGCAAGCGCATTGGATCGGACAAACGCATCCGCGAACTGGCGTCCGTGATCCGCAAAACAAAAACTGCGCAGACCCTCATTTCAATCAGCCCGGAGCGATACAATGCGCTTATCGACAAGATGGGAAATGTGAACCGAGTCCTGGCGTGGGGTCATGCCCGCGCGATTGAAAACCTGTGCGAGTTACGACCGGATTGCCCCCGGGCGCTCTCGGACAAGTTTGCGGATGTACGCGTGTTGGAACGGGCGTTGATGGGGCGTGGAAAAACGATTCAGCTCGATCAGCGCACCAAGGCGGAGTCCGACCCGGCGGTTGCAGCAGCATCCATTCTGGCACGCGAGAAGTTTATTGATTGGATGGACGAAGCAGGAAAAGCCAATGGGACCAAAATCCCGCGCGGGGCCTCACAGGCCACGAAGGATGCGGCCATTCACATCGTTCGCAGTCGCGGCCCGGAACATCTTGCATCACTGACCAAACTGCATTTCAAGACCTCCGGGGAGGTTCTTGCAGCAGCTCAGACATCATGAAGTGCGAGGAAACCGCATGAGCCTGCTCAAGCGCAGGGGTTGGGTTTGGCCATTTTGGCTCCAAAGGGCCAAAATCCGGTGCGAGCCGAGGATGGGTTACACTTTAAACCGGGCGGATA
>JBGSVX010000297.1:0-2954 GCA_041752795.1 Terrimicrobiaceae bacterium | reverse complement strand
GCGCAAGGTGTCCCTTTCTTCGGCACTCATTTTTTTGGCCTGGGCTCCTTTTTGCAGATGGGCGGGTTGGGTTTCGATAAAGAGTTCGTCGATGCGAATCCGGCGGTTTGCAGGGAACAAACCAAGGTCAATTCCCAACTTGATGATCGAGAGCAAGTTGAGCGCTTCCTTGGAGGAAACCGAGTGCGCGTGGGAAAGAATGCCAAAAGCACGCCCGATCTGATCCAGAAGGGTCACCGGCTTGTGCTGAACCAACAAAACACGTGCGTTCTGCTCATGTTCGATAATCTGGGCAATGACCTTTTCGAGGCGTCCGATGATTTCCCCTTCCGATTCGCCAAGGGTGGTCTGATTCGAAACCTGGAAGAGGTTTCCCATGGCTTCCGTTCCTTCGCCGTGGAGGCCACGGACTGCCAACCCGATTTTGTTGACCGAATTGATGATTTTGTTGATTTGGTCACCCATCACCAAGGCGGGAAGATGGAGCATGGCCGATGCGCGCATTCCTGTGCCAACATTGGTCGGGCACGCGGTGAGATAGCCGAGGGTCGGGTGAAATGCGAAGTCGAGCGTGGACTCAAGGGCGGTGTCCGCCGCATCAATCATTTCATAAACCTTGGAGAGTTGCAGCCCACAGCAAATGGCCTGCATACGGAGGTGGTCCTCCTCATTGATCATGACGCTGAGAGATTGCTCCGAATTGATGACAACAGCGCTTCCAACGCCTTTCGCAGCATGTTCGCGGCTGATGAGATGACGCTCGACGAGGATTTGTTTTTCCAAGGGTGAAAGCGCCTCAAGGTTTTCCGAGCAGGCTCCATTCATCACATCCAGCCCTTCCACAGCGGCTTTGGCTTCTTTCAGAACGTCCACACGTTCATTTTTTTTTGCCCATCCCGGAAATGGACGTTCGCGCAAATTCCTTGCCAATCGAACGCGGCTGCTAAAAACGATTTGGCCGTGGGGGCCTTCCCCGCGCAGCCATTCGCCGGAATGTTCGATGATTTTGTCGATATCCATGGCGAGAATCAGTTGAGCGGCCCGGTTTCCATTTGGCGGATCTGGTCCCGCAGGTCGGCAGCCAACTCATATTGCTCGCGGGCCACTGCCTCTTCCAAGCTGGAGCGAAGGCCTTGGATTCGCGTGTCAATCTGACGGATTTTCATGAGGCGTTCGGGAGCTTTTCCCGTGTGGACGAGACCCTTGTGCATGTTTTTGAGCATGCCCTCCAACTGGGGAGCAAACACGTCGTAACAGGCGCTACAACCAAGGCGTCCGGTTTTTTTCAAATCCGCAACTGTAAATCCACAGACCTTGCACTTGGATTTTTGGGCACCTGGCAGGTCGAGCTCTTTTTCCGAGCCCAAGCCAAGCAGCACATCGGTGAGCGCGAAACCGGTGGGATCATTGACCCCCTTCTCTTTCGAGCAGGCTTCGCACAGGTTCACCTTGTGCATATTTCCATCGACGATCTGTGTAAGGAAGACCGTCGCCTCCTTTTCACCGCAAGCGTCGCACTTCATATTTGATGATTAATAAATCGCCGTGCCGGTTGATTCTGTCAACTCGTGGAATTTTTTCATGATCTCGCGGGTCACAGGCCCGGGCTTGCCATCGCCGATGGGGCGGCCATCAAGGGTGACCGCAGGAATGACCTCGGCGGCGGTTCCAGTAAGAAAACACTCGTCCGCCGTGAAGATGTCATAACGTGTCACAAGTGGCTCGGTGATTTGCATGCCCAACTCTTTTGCGATTTCAAAAACCACGGCACGGGTCACTCCGGCAAGCGCCCCGGAGGAAATCGGAGGGGTTGAGATCGCATTGTCGCGCACAAGGAAAATATTGTCGCCGGTGCATTCGGCCACGAAGCCCTGCTCGTTAAGCATGAGTCCCTCGCCAGCCCCCGCGTGTTGGGCCTCAAGTTTTGCGAGCACATTGTTCAGGTAGTTCAGGGATTTCACCATCGGGCTCAGGGCACCATGGGGGATCCGGCGCGTGGAACATGTCACCACGGCCAAACCATTTTCATATTTTTCCTGAGGGTAGAGAGTGATTTTGGAAGCAATCACAATCACGGTGGGAACCGGACAGAGCAGCGGGTTCAAACCAAGATCGCCGATTCCACGTGTCACCACCAAGCGCACATAACCATCTTTGAGATTGTTGGCCCGAATGGTGTCCAACACAGCAAGAACCATGGCCTCTGGCGAAATCGGAATCTGCATGGCAATCGCACGGGCCGAATCGTAAAGCCGACGGATGTGTTCCTCCAAACGGAAAACCCGTCCCCCATAAAACCGGATACCTTCAAAAACGCCATCGCCGTACAACAAACCGTGGTCAAACACGGAAATTTTCGCGTCCTCTTTTTCAAACAACTGGCCATCAATATAAATCTTCATAAATGCTGGGTGTGCCCGCCACTCGGCCCCGGATCAGGATACCGGAACGGTGGGAAGGGAAAGAATGCCCGAGATCTTTGCTCCCGTCCAATTTTTTTGAGAGGATTTGTGGGGAATGTCGCGGCTTCGCAGCAAGAAAAAACGGACATCGAGGACAACAGCCCTCCAATAGGGAAATCAATCTAGGCGCCGGATTTTAGGAATGCTCTCCATCCGCCGTGGTGGCTGATATTGCGGGCATGACGGATGGCAATTTCCTCACAGAGAAAACCTTTCACGGTTTCCCGGGATTCGAGTTCGATGGTCCCGATCCCAAGCGGTGCCGGAATCGCCGCCACGAATTTTCCAAATGCGGTTTCGGAGAGGGACCAGACTTCGACTTCGATGGAATGACCCTCCGGGCTTTGCACGAGCCCGGGTTTGGGAGGTGAGGAGGCTGGCAATTCGTAAAGGGCGTATTTGGGTGCGGTCCGGGTTTGTTCCAAAAAGATGGCTCCCAGGTCGAGCAATTGGCGATTCAGAGGCTGACCTCGCAGGTGGGCTCCGACCACG
>JBGSVX010000296.1:0-2365 GCA_041752795.1 Terrimicrobiaceae bacterium | reverse complement strand
TCTGCCGGGAACGGTGGCCCAGGAGGAGGCCGTGGACATTCCCGATGAGCAACGCATCCTCGTCCGATCGGACGGTCAGGTCATTCTGAATGAACTCACCATGGACACGCCCACGGATGTCGTTCTTCCCACGCTCATTTCCACGCTCAAACGTTTCAAAGAAACTGCCGACGCCAACAAAAGTGAGGCACTTGTCACGATTGACGCCGAGGATGGTTCGACCCATCAGCGCATTGTTAGCGTGCTGAATGCCTGCGCCAAAGCGGGAATCAGTGGCGTGACCTTTGCAGACACCACCGAGGAGGAGGGCTAAAAACTTATGGCCGGCATTGATTCCATGCTCTCCGAGGGCGAGAAGACCAAGAAGAAGCGGCGCAAGATGGTCATTTCCATTATTCTCATTGTGGTGGGGCTTCACCTTGCGGCGGGTGTTGTCGCGGGCGTGCTTGTTGTGGCCCGCTACATTTTTCCGCCTCCGGCCACCTTCGTCGTCAAAAAAGATATCCGTCTGCCCGCAAAACAACGTGAACATAAGATGAACATGGCGGCGTTTGATGCCATGACCCCAAAGCCCACGTTCAATGACAAGATGCAGAGCATGCGACCTGCGCCGTTTTCATTGCCCGAGCTGCCCAAATTGCCGATGGATCAAATGCTTCCGCTCGATCCCTCAGCCATTGTGAGCGATCAGGTCTCCAGCCTTGTGGGCACAGCCGGATTGGGCGGTGGCGGAGATGGCTCTGGCGGCCTCGGTGGAACCGGCACCGGGTTTTCGTTCATGGGAATCCAATCTTCGGGCAAACGCATCCTGCTCATGTTTGATATCTCGGGCAGTGTCGTGAACAAGGCCGCAGGCAGTGGGATGCCGATCTCCCGCATCAAAGAGGAGGCTTTGGACCTCATCTCAAAACTCCCTGCGAGTTCGCGCTTCGGCATTGTGATCTTTACTCAGAATTACAAAGTATTTCAGGACGAACTCGTGCCAGCAACGGACGCAAACCGCGCCGCCGTGAAGGACTGGATCGAAACCAAATGGACCGAAGCCGGAACTCTCAGTGGTGGCGTCACCAATCCCAAGGGCTTCGTCGGTGTCGCCGAACTCGCCGCCAAAATGCAGCCCGATGTCGCATTCCTCGTCAGCGACGGCTCATTCCAAAACCGCACCTCAGGCAATATCGCCAACATCCCATGGGACGAAATCAAAGAAGCCGTCACCGGGCCGCTCCAAACCGCCGGAAAATGTCAGCTGAATTTCATAGGCTTCCAAATGAAGCCCACGGACAAACGCGAAATGCAGGCCATTGTCCGCCGAACTGGAGGGAAATTACGGGAAATTAAGTAAGGGGTTCGGGATGCAGGCGGGAGTATTAAGTTTTAAGAATTAAGTTTAAAGACTCCGGAGTCTCCCACTCGCCTGTGTTTCTTTTGGAAACCATGGGCTACCAATTCCCTCTGGAAAAAATCAGGGGTGAACGGTCGTCCCGACCGTTATCGCCAAAATTCGGCAAAGTGGCATTGGCATCTTGCCGATGATCCCCACTCACATTCTCAAGTTGCCAAAAGGACCCTCAAGCGCAAATGATGGCCTGTGCTGACTGACATCCCCAATATGCTTGAAGGGGGGTCTCCATGCGGCTACAAAAGACAAATGCGACGGGATGCACAATGTCTGCCATTCGGTGTGGTGTTAGTAGGTGTTACAGCGCGCAGCATATCTCCGACAGTCGAGGCGTTGGGCTCAATAATACTGTTGCTCCCATAAGATGAGAATCACTGAGGATTGGATATCCAATTGCGGCAACGTTATCGAACGATTGGTCGAAGCCTGTGGTCGAAGCGAGATTGGCACTACGGAAAGAGATGCTCTATCACGGCAGATTATTGAATTGAAGAATCTCAGGAATAACACGAAAGAGACCGGATTCTTCCCGAGTGAAGTCCCAACAGGGATATTGATCCAGATTTCGGTCCGAGAATCGATTTTCATCGAAACTGAAATTCTCGATCAAGTTGGTGAGCTGTTGAGCTTCGCATCCAGAGCATCTCGACTTGGCCCAGAGAGATCATCCAAGATTTTGAAGCCGATTCTAGAGCGCAGGCCGAGGCGTGACTTGGGGGCGTAGAACAACAAAACCAATGGTCCGGGTCAGTCCGTTATGCGTGCGTTTACACGCATGCAATGGCTGGTCCCTTCGTCGACGAACTGACCCCATCATCGAAACGTGGATGAGTTAGCCCCACTTCGCGGACTCGAGGGTTGGAGTGGCTGCGGAGCCGCTATTTTGCTATATCGACACCAAAAGGTCGGCACTACAGCGGCGCGAGGTTGTGGGGGAGCTGGTGAGAGTAGAATTTCGGGGGTGCC
>JBGSVX010000295.1:0-6137 GCA_041752795.1 Terrimicrobiaceae bacterium | reverse complement strand
ATTTTGAAGGAGGCCGGTGCGATGGACATCCAAAAGGCAACAACGGCTTCAACCTGCGAGGCCCTCTGGAGTTTGCGCCGGGCCTTTTCGGAATCCCTGAAAGCCACCGGCCTGAAAAAACTCAATGAGGATATTGCCGTCCCCCGCGGCCGCCTTGTGGACCTCATGAAGTTTGCCGTCAAACTCCAAAAGGAAACCGGCTTCCCGATTGCCTGCTTCGGCCATGCCGGCGATGGAAACATCCATGTGAATATCATGGTCAGCAACCCGACGGACCCCGCCGTTCAAAAGCGTTCGCGGGCCGCCCTCGACAAACTGTTCCGTCAGGTGCTCGCATGGGATGGTGCCATCACCGGCGAACATGGGGTCGGTATCGCAAAAAAACCATGGTGGAATGCCGCGCTCACCAAGGAGACACGTGACTTGCACCTCACGCTGAAACACGCAATGGACCCCCGAGGAATCATTAATCCTGGGAAATTCCTGTAATTTTCAGTCCAGAGAGAAATATGATTTTTAGGATTTAAAGATGAGAGCCCCCAACTTAAAGGTCGCGGCACAGGTTCTACAATTAGTCATGGCGGCAATTGCCCTTGTTCTTTGCCTTCACGCCATCGCAGGCATTTTCCTGAGTATCGTCCTGGCATCGATTGTGCCGGGCCTCCGCTGGCTCTTTGACCCGAATTTCCGCTTTTGGGTCAACAATCACATATCGACTGCCGGAAATAGCTTGAAATCCTACCCTGGGCAAAGTCCTGAAATCCCGTGGAAGGCAGTCATAATCTTTGTGATGATTCCCTGCGTCATTTTTTATAATATCCAAAGGTCTCTGCATACTTCCTTGGATAGTCAGCCAATCATGATGGCAGCTGCGAGCCTGTTGAACGAAGGCAATATGGAGCTTTCAGAGTATCTGCCTCCACAGGGGGGGCTTCATTACTACTTGACCCAAACCCCTCACGGAATTTATTCGAGCTATCCCGCAGGCATGCTGGTTTTTGCCGTCCCGCTGGCAACTGCATCAAAAGTGCTTGGAGCCAAACCTGAATTGCCCCGCGTACGCAACCGGCTTGAAAAGTTGGCTGCATCCGTCCTCGCAGCAGCGTCTTTGGCACTGTTCTTTTTGATTGCGCTGAATGTGGTTCCACTCAAACCAGCTGCTCTTGCAACACTCATTCTCGGGGTCGGCTCGGCAATGTTTTCGACGGTTGGACAAGGATTATGGCAGCATGGTGGAGTCATATTCGGATCGCTTGTGATTCTGCTGATTGAATTTCGCAGGCAGAGGCAACCCAAATCCTTCGATTTATGGATTCTGGGTTGCACGTGCGCGGTGATGCTGGCCTGCCGGCTTTCCTCCATCCTGTTCCTGGCCCCCTATTTTGCCTGGGTTGCATTGCGCTCGCCCAGGAGGGCTGGGATTTTGGCACTCGTGACTTCCATTTTTTTTCTTCCATGGGCCGCTCTCTATGGCTCGATTTATCCCAGCATTTTCGGGCCATCCACCGGCCAGATCAGCGCAAGGTTATGGACATCACCTGCGACAGAAGTTGTGGCCGTTTTGTTCAGTCCAAGCCGGGGCCTTTATGTTTATCAACCGTGGGCATTGCTTGCTCTCCTGACCTTGATCCCCGGAGTCCGCAAGCAAAGCAAAGATTCTATCAGCTACCCGGCCCCGAAAGGCTGGATGCTCTTTCTCCTTGTTACAATTTTTCTCAACATCTTTTTGGTCAGTTCATGGGGCATGTGGTGGGGAGGACATTGCTGGGGTTCCCGCCTGCTTTCGGAATCCGTCCCAATGCTGGCGCTGCTTTGCCTGCCTGGCTTCGCTTTGCTATTACGCTTTCCCCTTGGGAAGCTTGCCATCCTCGTTCTGTTGGTCTCAAGTGCCCTGCTTCATCTTCCTCATATTATCTTCAATCGTGATTATTGGAACGGGAGGGCCAATGTGGACGTCCACCCGGAGCGATTGTGGTCATGGCAGGACGCTCCCTTCCTTATTCCTCTGCGTCCCAATTGGCCCATGCAGTGGGAAACCAAATCGTCCCGATAATCTGACCGGCTGAAGAAGCTCAAACCTATCGTGGCACCCAACCGAGACAGAGGCGCAAACCGGAAATGCCGCCACGTTTGGGTTTGAGAGAAAGAGTCTCTATGACCGGTTCGCTGGCTGAAACTTTAGCTGCTTCCAAAGTGAACTCGGCCTCCAAGTCTGCGATTTTGGCACGAACGGCTTCAACCGACTCGCCGGCAGCCGTGACATCGGATCCCTCTTTCATGCTGCGCCCCACCCCGCGCGCCGCCGTGGAAACCCTTCCAAGATTTGCGGCGCTGATGGCTTTTCTTCCGAGAAATGCCCCCAGGATGCTGGACCCAACGGAGATTACCGTATTCATGGTGGCCGCCGAAGCCTGCTGTTTCTGACGCTCCAAGGCGGCTTGAGCGCGGGTCAGACGTTCTTCAAGCGAGGTCTTTCGGGGCGCAAATTTTTTGCGAAGCGCCTGAACCGCTTCGTCCCGGACTTCACGAACCGCGAGAGCAATGCGAGCGCGAAATTCGCCCTCGGACTCCTCCGGCTTGGAGACTGCATCCAATTCTTTGCACCGCATCACATCCAGCGTGCAGGCATCCGCCAACCAGGAACGAAACTCTTTCTCCCAAGCCGAATAGGATTTTGGTCGGGAAGCTGTCGCCGGTAATTCTTCAAAGGATCCCCCGGTAACCGGCACCTCTTTCAACTCGTTGGGAGCGATCTCCTCTTCCGTGGCATCCGCCCAATTCGCGAGTCCGGCACCCGTGGGGATTTCCGCAGTGAGCATCACCCTCCGCGAAGCCTCGAAACCGGATTTGGTGTCCTTGTAGGCCAACTCGGCCATGCCAAGCAACGCGGGGTGATACAAAGGCTGACCCTGCGCTGTGGGCGAAACAGGCAAAAACAGCTGGGGAATTTCGGGAGCCAGTGCGGGTTGGGCGACGTCAGTTCCTGCAGGGACTTTGACTGATTGGACGCTATTCGGAGCGCTGACCAAATTGGCCTTGCGATCAGACATCAGCGTTCGAATCTGATCTTTGGTGAGCGGCCCACGCAGATAACTCATCACCCACCGGGTTTCAAACACCGTGGGCGCGTCATCATTCACATTGTTCATCAGAAACACCCGGCTTCCCAAGCCCGCCAGGAGTGCCTCCATGGCCTGACGATTGAACGTGCCACCCGAGGACGCGCCCTGGAGTCCATCGAGAACACGCGCTTTGTCGCGCTCGGTTTGCAGGCGCCCAATAAACCATGTGCCGGCATTGGACAGGGCCTTGTAATCAAGGTCCACGGGGTTCTGTGTGGCAAGGACCACACCCACTCCAAACGCACGGGCCTGTTTCAGCAAGGTGAGCATCGGGCGCTTGGAGGGCGGATTCGCCGAAGGCGGCAGATATCCGAAAATTTCATCCATGTAGAGGATTGCGCGCAGGCTCGTGGTGCCACTTTGCGCCCGTGTCCACGACAGCATTTCATTCAACAGGAGGGAGACAAAAAACATGCGCTCATCATCCCCGAGATGCGCAATGGAGAATACCGCCAGCCTCGGACGGCCATCGTCAGTAAAAAGCGTTTTCCCAATATCCAGCGGAGCGCCTTCCCGCCACGTCGCGAAAGAAGGTGAAGCCAAAATATTATTCAAGGCCATCACCAAAGAAAACCGCTCCTTGGAGGGATAGAATGTCTCCAAATCCAAAACCCCCACCTTGGTGAAGGGCGGTCGCTGAATCCGCTCGATAATTCCCTCCAAAGTCAGGTCCTCACCAGCCTGCCAGGCCGACGTCAAAAGTGTGGTCAGAAAAATTCCCTCCCGGCTCTGAATGGCATCCGCACTCATTTTGAGAAGTCCAAGCAGACCCGCTGCCGCGTTTTGTGCCCGCTCGGTCAGCATCTCGGGATCCTTCGTCTCCGGCGCATCAAAGGATGCCAACACATTCACTGGAATCCCGCTCGTGCTCCCCGGCGTGTAAATGCTCACTTCGGCTTTGGATTTGAACTGACGGATCCGCTCGGCGCTCTGACCCCATTTCCCGAGGCCTGACTTCCATAGATCGGCCTGCGCGGCAGCATATTCGGCGGGAGTCTGGCTCTTGCGCGCTGCATCATCGGGGTTGATCCATGGAAGAAATTCCTCCGCAGTTAAATCCGGAAACGTGAGCATCAGATTCCCAAGGTCCCCTTTGGGATCAATAATGATTGCTGGAATGCCATCCATCGCTGCCTCCTCCAGCAACGCCAGACATAGACCGGTTTTTCCACTTCCGGTCATGCCCACACACACCGCATGGGTCACCAAATCCCGTGAGTCATAGAGAAATGGAACATCCTCACCAGTTTTGGAAGTTAGGTCGAAGGGACGCCCAAGGTAAAAGGAACCCAATTTTTCGAAGGAGGAAGTGTCAATCGCCATGACCTCTCCTACAGGAGACAGAATTCAAACTCAAGTGCTCAGGCTGCAAGATTTCGAGGAACACAACGACGAATTCCGCAAATTTTTCGAATAGAAAACCATGACACGTCATCTCTGACGTTGATTAATCAAACCCTGCCCAGCGCCTGATCCAGCGCATCGAGAAGAAACTCCACGTCTTCGCTGTTGATGCACATCGGAGGTTTGATGCGCAGCACGTTGCCGTGCAGTCCTCCTTTTCCGAGCAGGACACCGAGTTCGCGGCATGTTTCAAAAACTTTCAGGCACTCGGCCTTGGCGGGTTCTTTGGTGTTGCGGTCTTTGACGAGTTCCACTCCCAGCATAAGGCCCATCCCGCGGCATTGGCCGATGATGTTGTGTTTTGCGGAAAGTTTTTCAAATCCGGCGAGCAATTGGTTTCCCCTTGCCTGGGCGTTGGCTTGCAGGCCTTCCTCTTCGATCACCTCCAAAACCGCTCGTCCTTGGGCACAGGCCATCGGGTTGCCGCCGAAGGTATTGAAATGGATTCGTTCAGCCATCGTTTTTGCAATGGCCGGCGTGGTGACAACCGCCGCCAACGGGAATCCATTCCCGATTCCCTTGGCCATGGTGACAATGTCCGGAACAACCCCCTGCGTCTCAAAGCCCCAAAAGTGGGAGCCCGTCCGGCCAAACCCGGTCTGAACCTCATCAGCGATGCAAACTCCTCCCGCCGCACGCACATGGTCATAGGCAGACTGAAGATATCCATCAGGAAAAACCACCGCCCCACCCACTCCCTGAATGGATTCCGCGATGAAACCAGCCACTCGTCCCGGAGTCGCAAATTGCACCACCTCCTGGATTTCTTTGCCATAAAGAGGACCGGAATCCGCACCGATCCAGCGCCCACGATAAAGATCGGGAGCCACGGCATGATGCACCCCAAAGTTGTGGGGCACATTGAATTTCCACGTGTGATGAGACGTCAACCCCATCGTGGATTGACTCCCCCCGTGGTAACAATTCCGAAGCGCAATCATATCCCAATTGCCCGTGCTCAATCTCGCCATCAACATCGCCAACTCATTGGCCTCTGAACCGGAATTCGTGAAATAACACACCTTTAAATCTCCGGGCATTTTGTCCGCAAGCGCCTTCGCGTATTCCGCGATCTGCGGGTTCAAATAAATCGTGGTCGTGTGCTGGAGCTTCTGATTCTGGGCATTCAAGGCCGCAATCACTTTGGGGTGACAGTGCCCGACACTCACCGTGACGATTCCGCCAAACGCGTCCAGATACCGCCGACCGGTCTCATCAAAGAGATATTGCATCCGCCCCTGAACGATCATTAGCGGTTTCTGATAATAATAAAAAATCCCAGGATTCAGATGTTGCTGACGGAGCCTGAGCACCTCTTCAGCCGAGGGACCTGTGTAGGGATCGGGAACAAAATCAAAGGCGGGAAGCACGGGGTGAGACATGAAAAAGATGTTAGCACGCGCCATGCCGATTGGCAGGCGAAAGTTCGAACCATCCACCATGACCGGACAAAGCAGCTTTTCTCAATACGGTTTTCACGAATACTTGATTAATAACATCGTTATTTCAAAATCATCATTCGTGTCGAAAATTGGCCTTCCAACAAATGAATATTCCGACATTTTCCTCGACCTCATCCCAGGATGCCCTGCTCACAATTTGCCTGCTCGC
>JBGSVX010000294.1:0-2254 GCA_041752795.1 Terrimicrobiaceae bacterium | reverse complement strand
GACTTGCACGGCCTCCCGGAAAAAAGATGATTTTCCATGGTTCTCCGGTTTGGTGGGTTGCGGGCTGGAGTTTTTCGAAGGCAACGCTCACAGGAAATCCCATGGTGTGGATGAGATGTTCCGGGACCCGGCCATTTCGCAGTTCATTTGCTGTGGCCTGATCCGCAACGAGGAATCCTTCGCAGAGATGCCTGTACCATGCTGAGTTGATTATTGTCGAATCCGTAACGATTGTAAAAAGCGGCGCAGTGAGCCCAGGATTTTTTTTCCGGAGCTTTGCGACGAGATAGGAAAAAATCGGATACGTCGAAGCGATAACATCCGGCTCGAATTCTTTAATCATGGATTGCACCCCGGCCTTGAGTTCCGAGAGCATCGGTCCCATGCCTTCAACGACCCCGGGTTTGCTCAGCAAATCAAAGACAACTTTCCACGCCCGCGGATACTTGTTGATGGCCATGGTGTAGCCTTTTTGCACAAGGCGGTTCACGACCGGGTTGGTCCGGGTGTAGGGATCTGCTACAAGGGGCTCGACGGCACCTCCGCTTTCCATCTGGATGGCGTCGCGGATATTTCTTGCGGCGGTGTTGTGACCGTCGCCAATGCTGGCTGTGAGAATCAAGATTTTCGGCATGAATCAAAACGTGGTTTTGAACGGAAATTGCTGATTGGGCAATGCAGAATCACAATCCCTCAAGCAATGCCCTGCCCAGAAGTTTTGCTTCGTTGTCTTCGGGATCTGAGGAAGGCAGTGCAAGGCCGCGTTCGAGTTGTTTGCGTGCTTCCGTCCTTTGGCCGAGGGCAAGAAGGGTGCGCCCGTACTCCACATGATGAATGACCCGCGGCGGTCCGACGGCAATCGCTGTGCGAAAGCACTCGGCGGCCTTTTCGTTGGTGGCGTCTGGAAATTTCCCATAAATGACTTCCCCAATGGATTTAAGGAGAGGATTGAAATTTGCCAATTCATAATTCCATCGCCCGAGGACATGCCATGCAAAATCCTCCTTGGGGTTCAGCCGCGTTGCCATGGCCGCCTCCTCCTGAATTCGCTTGGACATCTCCACCTGCGTACGGGGAGATTCCAGTTGGGCCGCCCGCCCGAGTGCGATGGCAAGGGTGAGACGGCTCGCTGAGTCATTGGGGTCAATTCGGACCGCTTCCTCCGCCGCCGCGACCGCTTTTCTGGCGAACTCACGTTTCGTGGATTTGGAGTCCGATGAGGGAATCAGACGGGTGTAAAGTTTCGCGATGCGGCATTGGAGTCCTGCATCCAAGGGGCGCTTTTCGGCCTCTTGAAGTAGTCCTCGCAATTCCTTTTCGGTTTCGGCCATTTTTCCGGTTGGGGTGGGTGAAGGAAATGACCGGTTTTCCTCGGCATGTGCGACTACGCAGAAAAGTATGCTGGCGCACAGCACCCAAACTGACAACCCGTCATATGAACGTGGCATAATCATTTCCCCGACTTTGCGGTGGCCAAGGCAAATTGATAAAATCCGATATCAGGGTTTTTTGAAAAGGTAATGGCTCACGATCCATTCTTTGCCATCGCGGAAGCCCCACAGTTCGGCGCAGGAGAGGAAGAAAATCCGCCAATAAGCGCGCCATTTGGAGGAGTTTTCGGCACCATAGGTTTTTTCCAGAATGGGTCGGATGGCGGCTTCATTTTCGTCAAACGTTTGAAGCCATGCTTCTGAGGTGCGCTGATAGTGGGTTCCCGAGACGCGCCAGTGGTCCTGGATTTTGAGGTCATCCTGGAAGTAGAGTAGCAGATGATCGGAGGGCATGGTGCCTCCTGCAAAAAAGTAGCGCGTGATCCAGTCCGAGGGATCGGTCCCTTCAAAGTGATACGCGAAGCGGGTGTGGGTGAAAATGTGGACAAATAGTTTCCCGCCGGGTTTCAGCCATGACGCGACTTTTGCCATGAGACGGCGGTAATTTTTCATGTGCTCGAACATTTCCACGGAAACGACGCGGTCGTATTTGCCTTCTTCCGCCTCAAATTCGTTCATGTCGGCAGTTCGGATTTCAATATTGTCGAGGCCGCGCTCCGCTGCGCGAGCGAGGATGAACTCGTGTTGGGTCCGGGAGTTGGAGACTCCGGTGATTTTGGAGGTGCGGAAATGTTCCGCCATCCAGAGCGTGAGGCTTCCCCATCCACATCCCAGTTCCAGGATGGTCTGACCCTCTGCCAATTGGGCTCGCTGACAGGTCATTGCCAGCATGATTTCTTCCGATTCAGCAAAGGTGGTCGAAT
>JBGSVX010000293.1:0-3094 GCA_041752795.1 Terrimicrobiaceae bacterium | reverse complement strand
GCCGCGGCAATGCGCTGGAAACAGCATCTTGGTGAAGCCGCAGCGGTTACAGACGACGCAGAGCTGCAGGAAATGGCCATCACTTCAAAGGCCAATGCCGATGTGCTTGTGATTCTCAATGAGCTGTCACCGGAAGAGCAGAAGCGGCTTTTCGAACCAGAACGTTTCCAAGATTGGATGTTGTTCCTGCATCCGGATCAGAAGGAAATTGTTTCTGTCGAGTCTGAACAGGCAATCGTACTTAATGGAGTATCTGGCAGCGGCAAAACTTGCATTTTGGTCCATCGAGCAAGGCATCTTGCGAAACTCTATCCGTACGAAAGCATCGGGATCATTACTCTCAACCGATCCTTGGCTCGGTTGATTGAAAATCTCGTCAATGATCTCTGCGTAGATGGGGAATCCGACCGAATTCAGGTTTACGCATTTTATGACTATTTCAAGAAGTTGCTAGACCACATAGGCTCGGAATCCTACTTCAAGGATTTAGAGTCGCTCATCGAGCCGGGCACATACATGGAGAAGGTTGTTGGTGGGCTTGATAGGTCAAACTTCGCCAATGAGTTTGACCCACGCAGTGGCGAAACTTTGGACGATGCTTGGTCCGATTTTTCTGACCAATCTCATTTCAAGGAATACCTCGCCGATGTGGCCAAACTGCTGGATGAATATAATGTAGATACGTGGGATTATTTGAGGGAGGAATTCTCCCTGATCCGTACTGAGTTCCCTCAAGCGATTCGCCAGCGGGAATATCCAAAATTCGAAAGAAGAGGACGAGGTGTGCCCTTTGGCCAGAACATCCGCGATGATGTTTTACGCCTCCTCCTCTATTATCAAGAGTATCTCTTTGCAGGTGCTGTTCTCGACGAGCTTGAGCTTGCACAGGCGGTGTTTTCCGAACGCTCAAAAATACGTTCACTTCCACCCGAGCTAAAGTTTCACTCGCTGTTGATAGATGAATATCAGGATTTCAGCACCCTTGAGTTGTTGATCCTCCGCTCTATTCCCTCCAGTATTGGCAATCTGTTTCTGGCAGGTGATGCAACTCAGAAGGTCCTTGTGAAGAGCCTTCAAATGAGCAAACCCGCTTTGGACATCATCAATGCCAAGTGGATATCGATCAGAAAGAACTATCGCAACAGCCGACAGATTTTAAGGGCTGCGTCAGTTCTGGCACAGCATTACGCGCAGGATGCCTCGAAGGAGGGTGATGATGTCAAAATTCTCGATCCTGAGCTGGCCGTTCGCGAAACGTGCCAGCCAATTGCAATGAATGCCTCGGATCAGATCGGGACGGCATGGAGCCTGGTTTCTGACTGTCTAGAAAATGATGGAGCTCTCCCATGGTCGGTCTGCATTGTCACGGCAGATGACGAATTGTTTTCAATCCAAAAAATCATTGACCGGCGGCCCCAGAATTTGAAAGCCGAACCACTCAGTGGTGATCACATACGCAGAAAGGACACCGTAGTCGTAGGCAGCATCCAGTCCGTGAAAGGTTTTGAGTTTAGTATGGTGGTGGTGATTGGTTGCACAGACAAAAAGTTTCCTCCATCTCGTACCCATAAGGATGAGCTTTGGCGACATGCCTTTCGTCTCTATGTGGCAATGACCCGTGCCAGGGATCAGGTCTATCTGCTTTACGATAATTTACCGAGTAGGTTTCTAGATTTGATGAAAATCGAGTTATCTTGGCAGACGGAAGCGAATAGCGAGATAGAACATTAATGATTGGCCCCCGCAAACCCACTGACCCCACCGAGCGGGTCGTCATACCAGTCACGATACGCTGTGGAGAGATCGTCCCATTTTACGGAGGAGAAATGCCAAAACTGCGAGACGGGGCGGTGATGGACCTCATCACTGAGGAAGCTGCGTTTTTGATTCCTGCCGAAATCGAGCGTTTTCAGCAGGAGAGTTTTCCAGAGGTTCTTCCGACCGGCAGCGAGATGTTTGCTGTGATTGCCTTTCGAAATCAGGATTTCATTCACCAAGCGAAAGACCTTAGCGTCTTCCCGCCGCCTGGCGGGGTAAAGGCGATGGTGCCGTTTTGGCTCCTCGAGCCCCTCCGTCTGCACCTCCGGGGAACTCGCAAAGCCGAACTCCTGTCCTGCGAATGCGATCTAGGCATTGAGGGTCAGCCCCATCCTGCGAGCATCAACGAAGCCTACACCCGCCTCTCCGAACGCTACGAGCCATGGCGAAGGAGCCACACCGGCAACGTGTTCACAAAAGTGTATTTTCGCGAGGGGGGATCGTCAACCGCCCGACCGCTGGATCATCTACGTCAGGCCATGGAGGCCGATGCAGAAAAGACACTTTTTTATCGTTCAGGAATCCTGCCCCTTGGGGAGAGCAACAAGCCCTCAAATGACATGTTTCAATGAAAATCAACAGGGACCGCCTGCTCGCTTTCTACGATAAACGGCAGGAGTGGCCAGCCGAGACAGGATCTCCTGTCAGTGCCGTGACGGGTGTCATGGGGGAAGATTTGGTGCTTGGCCTGTTGTGTCACTATCTCGGGGGGAAAATTCTGACCTACCGGTGCAAACCGAGCGGAAGGTCTGGCGCCTGGCTCGACGCCTGGGTCTCAGCAGGAAAGCAGTTATATCAGGTCGAGGTAAAAAACTGGAGCGCCCACTCCGCTGGTGGTCTCAAGGTCCCAAGCGATCTCACCGGTCTGCGAAACGTTGCCCAGAGAAACCTCATCAACTTTTTCACCAAATCAAAACCTCCTGAAAGGATTTGGAAGGTTCTTGGCGAGATGTCGCTACCACCGGAGGCTGGAACGGCGAAACCGATTCCCGTGCTTGCCTTCTGGGCCCCAGTGGCCGAGCAAAAATCAAATTCTGCGAATTTGCCGTGGTGTTTTGAGTGTAAAGTTTCAGATTTCCTCAATGCGGTTCCCGAGAGGTATCAGAACACCCCTCACCGCAAGATTCAGATCTTTTCAGCATCACTCTATCTTCGATCTATGAGGGGCAATAACCTCAATGTGCCCATGCCGAGGGCAGAAGCGCGCCTTCAAGAACTTGGTAAGTTGCTTGAATAGTGCGGCTTGCACCATCTGCCACTGAAAACAGGGCAGGAG
>JBGSVX010000292.1:0-1678 GCA_041752795.1 Terrimicrobiaceae bacterium | reverse complement strand
AACGCTACGTCTGGAAGGCCGAGGGAAAGGAAATCCTCGCCAAGATCCAACGCGCCCGTGCCGCCATGAACCACCAAACCTCGGGTTATGAGTAGCTATTTAGCAAACACTACACTAGAAATGCTGGTTCTCGGCGGAGCGGATCTTGATGCCCGGAGCAATGACGGATGGACTGCTCTGGCCTTTGCCGCACGAAACGGGGATTTTGATGTGGCGGAGTATCTTCTCTGGCAGGGTGCCACATTGAATCCTCCGGGGGTTCCTCCTGAAAAACTCCCATTGACCATCGCTTCGGAAAAGAAGTCCGCGGAGATCCTCAAACTCTTGCAGGAAGAATCCGCCCCTACTGAAAATCAAAAACCCCGAATTGCACGAAGGAGAATTGCTGATGCCATCCTCGCCGCAGATCTTAACAGTGTCATTGACGCCCTGAATAGTGGGTGGGATATCAATGAGACTGACACCAACGGAAAGACGGCGCTTCTTCGTGCAGTTGAAAAACGCAGGGAGGCACTTGTGAATTTGTTGGTGGTGGCCGGCGCGGATCCCAACTTGGGCGACAAGAGTGGGCGCACTCCGCTCATGGCCGCTCTGACCGAGGTCGGCTGGCCGCATGACCGCATGACAATCAATCTCCTTCTGCGCGGTGCCAATCCGGCCGCAAAAACAAATTCGGGGCAAACCCCATTGACAGTGGCTGCGGAGGCGGGAAATGACTGGGGGATACTGCTTCTTGCCGCTGCTGGTGCCGACCCGAAAGAGCAAACCAAAAAAGGAAGTTTGGCAAACTGGCCGAGTCACCGCCCAACAATTGGCATGCTTCGCAGGTTCGGGGTTTATCCCGATGAGGCGACGGCCAAACGGGACAACTCACCCACAGCAATGCTAATGTCGGCGGCCAAACAAGGAGACATAGTGGAAGTTTCCCGCTTGCTTGATGCCGGATTGCCTCCGGATGTGATCCTTGCAAAAAACGATCAGCGCACAGCACTTTCATGGGCGGCAAATAACAACCACTTCGATGTGGTTGATTTTCTCATCGCGAGAGGGGCCGACATCAATCGTCGCTCAGAAGTGACAGGAGTGCATCTCCTCCATTCCCTTGCCGGCCGTTACCAACCGACTGACGACAATGAAGTGGGGCGCATGGCTGCCAAAATTATCCGCAAGCTTGTAGAACGGGGAGCTCAGCCGGATATCAAAAAAAATGACGGAACAACACCTCTTATGTTTGCTGCGGAGTGCGGGGTGACGGGACCAAACACCGTCGCGCTAATCGAGGCCGGGGCTGATATCAATGCCCGCAATTCCGCCGGACTTTCCGTTCTGGGAATCGCCCGAAAATTCGGGCGTGAGGAAATGGCGGCATTTTTGGAATCACGCGGCGCACGCGACTGATTCCGTCTCTGGACGATCAAGCTATTGAGTCCCTGTTTCCTTGTGGCGGCGCAGGATGCGGAGGCCTGTGGCGCCGAGGACGATGAAGACGCAGGCTTTGGCTAAATAGTCGCCATTCAGGGCGTAGAAGGTGGGTTGGGGGCTGACCGGCACCTGGACTTTGCCGAGCAGGAATCCTTCAAAAAACGTGTTGCCATTTTCCTCTTTGAGCCGGTGGGTTTCGCGTCCGAAGACATCAATCGCACAGGTGACTCCGGTGTTGGCGGCACGGATCATTGGG
>JBGSVX010000291.1:0-2955 GCA_041752795.1 Terrimicrobiaceae bacterium | reverse complement strand
CAAACCCAAAAGTCCGCCGCCCCCTCGACCTTCTGGTCGAAACCGGGCTCGGCTACCTGCGCCTCGGCCAAGCGAGCCCAACCCTCAGCGGCGGCGAAGCCCAACGCATCAAACTGGTCACTCAAATCACCCGGCGTGCCACGGGAAAAGCCGAGGAAATCCGCACAACTCAACGCGGCAAATCCACCCTCTACATCCTGGAGGAGCCCACAATCGGGCTTCATGCAAAGGATGTGGCCCGCCTCATCGAAGTGCTCCACCGTCTTGTGGATGAAGGCGGAACGGTTGTTGTGATTGAACATCACTTGGATGTGATCGCCGAGGCCGACTACCTGATCGACATGGGACCGGAGGCCGGAGAACTCGGCGGCCAGGTCATTGCCTCGGGAACCCCGGAACACGTTGCAAAATCCAAAAAAAGTCGAACCGCTCCCTTTTTGTCAAATGTCTTGAAAAAAATCTGAGTTTTTAGATTTTTCCAGGGTCTTTATGATTCTTGTCAGTCGGCAGGCAACAGGTTTAAAGTCAGCTTCTTCTAATCCCTATGCCTTCGAAAATTGAGAGTCTTTTGGCCCCGTTTGGCTTGGAGGCATGCGCGCCTGCCTTGGAGGCTTGTGCATTGGAGAAGGAAACCTTGATAACCCTCACCGATGCCGAATTGCAGGGGCTGGGGTTCACTGACTCCAATACGCGGATCCAGTTGCTTGCGGCATTTTCATCGATTTCGCGTGACAGTTCCCAAGGCACGGTGGAAGGCTGGCACACGACATCAGATCCCACGGCAGCCACGTTGGAGGTGCCATTCATGAATGCCTTCAACATGATTTTTGTGCCGATTCCGCGGTACAAAACCCTCTTCAGCATCATTCCCATGAGGGTCTGTGATTACACGTCATTTTGTGAAGAAAATGGAGTGAAGCCCCGTCCAAGCGATTTCCCCCAGGGGGAGGATCACCCTTTGGTGAACATCACCTGGAGTGAAGCAACCAGATTTTGTGAATGGATCACAATCAAAGAGCAGGAAGCCGGTGTGTTAAGTTCCGACTACCAATACCGTTTGCCAACGGATGCAGAATGGAGCGCGGCAGTGGGCTTGCCCAACGAGCCGCAGGGCACACCAAAAGCCCGCAGTGGCAAAGCCGCCGGTTATCCGTGGGGCAATGCCTTTCCTCCCCCTCGCGGAGCTGGGAATTATCATGCCCTCCTCAAGGTGGATGATTTTCCAGAAACCTCTCCAGTTGCCAGTTTTCCTCCGAACGCCATGGGCCTTTACGATCTGGGTGGCAATGTCTGGGAATGGTGTCGGGAGCCTTTTGACAGTGGCAGCGAACTTCGTGTGGCACGTGGGGCCTCGTGCTTCAATGATGGCGAAGATTTTCTCCGCTCCTCTTACCGTGAGCGGCTTGCCCACAACAAATTCCGGAACAATATCGGCTTTCGTATCGCGGTGAGTGGCAAGTTCAGCAAGGATCCCCTGCATCGGCTCACCCGCAATCCTTGGGCTTGAAGAAAGCCGGAAAAACCGGGGTAAATCGATTTTTTCTCTTGCACCCCGCGACGCATCCCGATAAGCAAGCCCGCATGAGAATCGCCTTTGCTGCGCTCCTTGGGGCTTTCACCCTGATTTCAACTCCGGGAATGCTCGTCGCGCAAGACGCCCCAAGCGGTCCTGGTGCTCCAGCGGAAGATGAAGCCAACAAAACGCTTCTCGCGAACGTGGACAAAGTCCCCGGCTTCGGAGGAATTGCCTTTGGTTCCGAATTTGCAAAGTCCCCAACTTTTTCAAAATTCGAAATCGAACAGGACCGCGGCAGCCTGAAAATTTACAAAAACGCGAAAGATCAGGAACTGTTTGGCCCGGTGGCACTGGACGAAACCCTCTACTATATTTTGGACGGCAAATTTTACGGCGTTGCTCTTCACACAGACGATGGTCAGGATTCTCTGGCTCTTAGAAGCGTGCTGACCTTTGCTTTCGGTCAGGGCACGAACTCATCCGATGGCGGACCTTCCACGGTCTGGATTGGAAAAACCAACGGGGCACTTTTTGATTTGAACACCGCCACCGGAGAAGGCGTTGCCTTTCTCTTCAACAACGCACTTCACGACGAACAACTCAAACAACAATCCGCCTCGGCAAAAAATGCCGCCGAAGCCCTCATTCAAGGAAAACAGCCATGAACAACACCATGAACCTCACCGTGCAACTCAAGGCCCTTCTCGCCGGGGGAGCTGCGGCCATCGCGCTCGGACAACAAGTCCAAGCCGCAGCACTGCCATCCAATGAGTCCTCGGACATTGAAACCCGCATCGCCAAGGTTCGCGAGTCCCTTGCAAAAATGGATTCAGGAATCCTTGAAGGCAAAGGCGCGAATGCCGGCAATGCGGACATGATGTGGTGGCGCAATGCGTGGGGCAATGGCGGTTGGCACAATTGGGGCAACGGTTGGCACAACTGGCACAACGGCGGTTGGGGCAACTGGCACAATTACTAAGTCCGGATCGTCGAATCGTTTACTTTAGACTCCTGTCTCCAAGGGACCTGTCGGTCGTCTGATTTGTTCGATCCCATGACCGCAGAATCCCCCACCCCGCCTCCCTGCCTCAAGGAGGAATGGCTGAAACTTGCGGTGATTCAGCCATCACCGTTTTGCAATATCAATTGCGATTATTGTTATTTGCCGGGGCGTTCGGAAACCCACCGGATGAGCCATGAAACCCTGCGCTCAGTCGTTAAAGAGATCTTTGCGTCCGGCCTGATCTCAGAGTCCCTCACCTTTGTCTGGCATGCGGGAGAGCCCCTTTCCGTACCAATTGCGTGGTATGAAGAGGCCTTTGCTCTTATTGCCTCCGAGGCTCCGGAAAATGTTCGCATCACTCATTCATTTCAAAGCAATGGCATGCTCATCAACGAACGCTGGTGCGAATTCTTGACTCTTCGTCGTTTTGAGTGGG
>JBGSVX010000290.1:0-3833 GCA_041752795.1 Terrimicrobiaceae bacterium | reverse complement strand
TCGGAGGCGCCGGTGACTGTGAGCCACCCGTCGCCGATTTCCCCATCGCCTTCGCGGACCTTGCGGGGAGGCACGCGTTTTTTGGGAACTGGAATTTTGAGGCGACCAGTGAGGTATTTTGCCGTCAGGGAGTTTTCGCAGGCTAGGACTTCCTCCAAGGTGCCGCGCGCTACAATCTGACCCCCTCGCGGGCCGGCGCCCGGCCCCATGTCCAACACAAAATCCGCCGCCCGGATGGTGTCCTCATCATGCTCGACAACAACTACCGAGTTTCCCAAATCGCGCAGGGACCTCAATGTTCCAATGAGGCGGTCGTTGTCACGCTGATGCAGCCCGATGCTGGGTTCGTCGAGCACGTAGAGCACCCCGGCCAACCCGGAACCGATCTGAGTTGCCAGCCGGATGCGCTGCGCTTCGCCACCGCTCAGAGTCCCGCTCTCGCGGTTCAAATCCAGATACCCCAGCCCCACCTCGTCAAGGAAAGTCAGGCGCTGACGAATCTCGCGCACCACATCCGCGACAATTTCCTGTTCGGTGGAAGAAAACGAAAGCCGCCCGATCAGGAGCAGAGCATCGGAAACAGGCATTGCACAAAAATCGTGGATATTGAACTCCCGCCCGGAATTTTCCGTCACTGTGACAGCGAGGATTTCCGGTCTCAGTCGCCGGCCATGACACTCCCCGCACTGTCGGCGGCTCTGAAATCCACGAAGCCGCTTGCGCGTGAATTCGCTTTCACTGGATTCAAACAAACGTCCGACCTGGGCAATCAAGCCCTCATACTGCTTTGTCGTTGCGCGGCCAGTGGAAGTTTTGATTGTGATCTCCCGGTCTCCACTTCCCTCAAAAAGCAGTTCGCGGAACTCAGGTGGCAAATCGCGGAAGGCCTTGCCCAACAGCACGGGACAAAGAGCCACCAAGGCATCGAGCAATGCCGCATAGTAGGCTTTCACCGCCTTGTTTCCTGTCTTCCATGGCAGCACACACCCCGCAGAAAGAGACAGCCCGGCATCAATCATCAACCCAGGATCAAAATACATTTCCGTCCCGATGCCATGACATGCCGGGCAGGCTCCCAGGTGGCTGTTAAAGGAAAAATGCTTTGGCGTGAGCTTCGGCATGGTAAACCCCGTGGCCGGATTGGAATACGCCGTGGAAAATTTTTCGTCCGAGCTGCTTTTGCCATCCTCCTCCAAACGACAAACCGTGATGCGGCCACCTCCCCACCTCAGCGCGGTCTCAATGGAATCATTCAGCCGGCTGCGAATCCCCTCCCGGATCGCCAACCGGTCCACCACCGCTTCGATAATATGCACTTTCGTTTTTTCAAGTTTCGGCAGGGAAACCTCCGAAAGTTCATGCAGGGTGCCATCAATCCGCAGTCGCACAAATCCCTCCTTGCGCGCCTTCTCCATCACATCCCGGAACTCGCCCTTCTGCCCTTCCATCAAAGGCGCGAGCAGCAAAAACTTGGTGTCCTCCGGCCAGGCAAGCACCGCCTCACAAATTTGCTGCGGACTCTGACGCCTCACCAATTCGCCCGTGGTGGGATCATGCGGCTTCCCAACCGCCGCAAACAACAACCGCAAATAGTCAAAAATCTCCGTCGTGGTCGCAATCGTGGACCTCGGGCTTGCCGTCGATGTGCGTTGCTCAATCGCAATCGCCGGAGAAAGTCCCTCGATGTAATCGACCTCCGGCTTCTGCATCTTGTCCAAAAACTGACGCGCATAAGCAGACAGGCTCTCCACGTATTTTCTCTGACCCTCCGCATAGAGCGTGTCGAAGGCCAGGGAGGATTTTCCCGAACCGCTCATCCCGGTGATGACCACCAGTTTGTTGCGCGGAATTTCCACGTCCACATTCTGGAGATTGTGCTGACGAGCTCCTTTGATTCGGATCATGGATTGGTTTCCGGACATAACGACGAAGGGGAAACTTAACCCAAACCGCGACCAAGCGAAAGGATATCTAAAAATTGCTCTCCCGGGAGGGGCAAAAGAGTTTTAAGAATTAAGTTTTAAGCCAGACAACCAGCTTTTCCTTCAGCCTTTTTCCTACATATCCCAAACCCAGCGCAGGTGGCTTGACCAGATCGGTTGACGCCCGCCGCCCTCCGGCGTTGCGCCCTGGGGGTCAGCCTTCGGCTAATCGACCGAGCGTCTGCCCTCGCCGCTTGGTTGTTGCATTCCCGCTTCCCTTTTCCGCCTTCAGCGTTTGAGCGTCCGGAGGTGTTTTTCATTGCAACTGTAGGATACTATGATACTATATAATCATGCCGAAAAAAATCCGCGATGTGGAAAAACTGGTCGTGAAGGCTGGTTGGATCAATCGCGGAGGCAAGGGCAGTCATCGAAATTACGTTCATCCTCGCACGGGTGCCGTGGTGACGGTCTGTGGCAAGGCGGGCGACGATTGTCCGCGCTACCTGGAACGACAAATCAACAAAGCTTTGGAGGAAAATCCATGAAAAAAAATTCAATCAAAACAATCGCCGACCGTTATGCCAAGGTGGTTGAGTGGAGTGAGGAGGATGGATGCTACGTCGGGCGGGTGCCCGCCCTGGGGTATGGCGGAGTCCATGGACCGGATCGCGCCCGTGTTTTTGAAGAAATCTGCCAAGTCGCGGAGGAAATCGTCGCCCTCCACTTGGAAGATGGGCGTAAGTTGCCCCTCCCTTCAACTCGCCGATACAGTGGGAAGTTTGTTTTGCGCATCCCCCCGGGCTTGCACGAGGCTCTCGCTCTGGAAGCGGAAAAGTCAGGACGGAGCCTTAACGCCGCTGCTGAAAAGGCGCTTCGCCAAGGATTGGCCGCAACCTGAGCCAAGAACCTCTGCTGCAAGATTGGCCCGACATCTATTTGCCCCCTCGCTCCCGCGAGTGATGCCCTTAGGGCTGCTTTTGGAAGGCTGCCCGGCGAGTCCCCACTGGCCCGTATTCTTTAATCAGTTGTTTATTCCATCCCGCCATCGATCCGTGATCATCCGCGCAATCCGTGGTCAAAAATGCTTGAAGATCCTATTTCGCAAACGGGCCGAACTGGTTCCCGTCTTCGTCGTAGAGGGCGCCGCCCGGCTGAACCTTTGCCATTCGGCATATTCTTCCACAGTGCTGGCAAGCCGAAACAAGAACTCTTGCAAAGGACGAAAGTGCGCTCAACAATAACCACGCATGAGTGCTCCAGACCTTCCGATCCCCGTCGATGATGAGAAGGTTGCCGGATTTTATCGCAGAGGCGAAGACGCCCGTGGCAGGTATCGCGGTCTGAACTAATGGCCACCTTTCTAAATGCCATTGGAAGCGGCAGCCTTCCGGTCACTCCCGGAGAACGGAGGTTTGGGGATCGGCTGCGAACGCTTTTGGAGGACGATTATTTGTGCTGGCATGACGTGCCGGTTGGGCCACTTCGGCTACACCCCGATTTTATTGTTTTGCATCCCCATCGAGGACTTTGGGTGTATGAGGTCAAGGACTGGAAGTTGGACAGTCTCCGCATGATCGGAAATCACGAGGTGGAACTCATCACGCCGGATGGGGCAGTCAAAACCATTGCGAACCCCATCGAACAAGCCCGCGCCTACTGCCTTGCCATCGTCAACAAGCTCTCGACCGATCCTCAACTTCAGGACCCAAGCGCACGCTATCGCGGAAAAATCTGTTTTCCCTATGCGTATGCAGCCGTTCTCACAAATATCACCCGCAGCCAGCTTGAGGAAGTGCTCACTCCGGAGCAACAAGATCTCGTGCTGCCATCAAGGTTGGTGATCTGTAAAGATGAAATGACCGAGAGTGTGCCTGCGGACATCTTTCAGGAGCGGATGTGGGGCATGTT
>JBGSVX010000289.1:0-7751 GCA_041752795.1 Terrimicrobiaceae bacterium | reverse complement strand
AAAATTCCCAAAAATCTGCCTGGCCGCGCGACCATCGTGGAATTTTCCAGCACGTATTCGTTGTTTGTGGAAAGATGGCCGATGACCCTTGCCGCTTCCGGCATTTCCGTTCTGCTACTTATGGCGTATTTCCTCACATTTTATTTTTGTGCGCTGGCGTTGGGGGTCATGGTTCCGCCTTTGGATTTTCTGGCCTTCATGCCGGCTGTGGACCTGATTGCGGCCCTGCCAATCAGCCTTGGTGGCTTTGGTGTCCGGGAAGGAGCTTTTGTGGCCCTGCTTGGAGAGCTCTGCAAAATTCCCGCCGCCCAGGCGGTTTCCGTTTCTTTTGCCGGCGCTGTGATTCCCCTGCTCTGGGGATGTGTTGGACTTTTTTTGTTGCCGGGATACCAACGAAAAGCATGACAAATTTTCATGAAGCCCGCCGGGTTGCTGCCGGTCATTTTCCCAAGACCAACAGCCTGTATTATTACACGCATGGGAAAATTGCGCTCGATCCGGTTTACCCATGGGTCGCGAAGACCCTCGCGAATTCCAAACTCCCCTTGTTGGATGTGGGTTGTGGAGCCGGTACACTCGCGGCCTTTTTGAGGGCCTGTGGCCATAGCGCTCCCATCCTTGGTGTGGATGTGGATGCCAAGAAAATTGCGCAGGCCTCTGCCGCGATCCCGACATGCACATTCCAAGTCGGGGATGCCCTGGAACTGCCTGCTCACTGTGGAGACGTCGTGATGCTGGATGTGCTGCATTATTTTGACGAGCCCCGGCGGGCATCTGTGATCCAATCCATCGCTTCGCGGCTGGCTCCCGGTGGGCGTGGCATCCTGCGACTGACCTTAAAAGATTCTTCATGGAGATTTGCTATCACGCGTTTTGAGGAATGGTTCGTTCGGGTCAGTGGATGGATTCCTTTCCGGTCCGTGGGTTTTCCTTCCCGTGAAGAAATCGAATCAGCAGCAAAGGATGCCGGCCTGCTTGCCCGGATCTCGCCCATGTGGGGAATAACCCCCTTTAACAGCTACCTTGTGGAGTTGGAAAAACCATGACCCCAATCAATCACGCGCGAGTTCAGGCCGTCACCGAAAAGCTCTCCCTGCCGCTTCGTCAGGGCCTTCGCAGGACCAGCGGAAATGTCCAGGGTTCCAATGCCGGCTCATCAATTGATTTTCAAGACCACCGCCCCTATGTGCCCGGAGATGATCCTCGTCACATTGATTGGCAGGCCTACGCGCGCAGCGGAAACTACACGATGAAACTCTACCGCGAAGAGGTTCGCCCCCTCGTGGATATCGTGCTGGATGGTTCGGCATCCATGAGCCTTCCCGATTCGAAGTCGCTTCGCACGATGGAACTTCTGCATTTTTGCATGCAGTCCTGCCTTCGTTCTGGCTCGGCTCTGCAAATTTTTTCTGTTAGCGCGGAGACCGTGAGACTCTGCGATTATCGGGCGGGAGAGTTTCCGGGTGGAATGAACTCAGATGGCCCTCCATGCCTTGAGCGGATCCCATGGCGTCAGGGCTCCCTCCGGGTTCTGATCAACGACCTGCTCTTTCCTGCTGATCCCCGCGCACTGCTCCGGCTGATGTTAGGATCCGCCGGAAGGCCGATTGTTTTTGTACCATACTGCAACGAGGAGGAGCAACCCGATTGGCTCGGAAATACCGAGTTGCTGGACCCGGAATCAGGGAAACGTGCCGACCACTTTTTTCGCAACTCCGACATGGACGAATATGCACGTGCTTATCAGGCTCACTTTTCGCTGTGGCACGAAACAGCCCGCATTCATGGCATCCCCCTCGCACGCGTGCCATCCGAGCCGCCATTTGAAGATGCGATAACCATCGAGGGCCTGCGCGAAGGTGCCGTGGTTTTGTTATGAGATTGCCGTTGGCTGACAAGTCACCATCTTCGTAAGGCCTGATGGATCATCTCAACAAGAAAGTCGTTTCCGCAGTCCTCCGGAATGGAAATGGAGCCTTCCTGTCCCTGGTTGAAGGCTTCAAAGCCTGGATGGATGAACACGAATACGAATTGGTGGACCAAATGCGCTGAGTCCTCAGCCCCGAAAATTGCCCGGATCTCCCAGCTTTGTCCACGAATAGCCCCGTCGCCGGATGGGGTGGCAGCAAAAACGTGGTGAGAGCGTCAAACGCAGGGACTGCTTGATAAGGGGTGGCACCCCCGGATTAGCAAAAGCAACACGTTTGTCACATTTTTGTGCTGGGCAGAAGGGACGACGCTCACAAAGATTGGAGAATGAGCAAGAATCCCAAACATGCAGCGCCGACTGCCCCGACCCAGGAACAGACGGAAAAACTGATTGCACGGGCACATCAGGAATTGATCGACAGTTTCGATGAAGAGCTTGAATTGGAAATGGAGGACCGTCGCGAAGGCGAGGGGCATCCATCTCACACGCTTGAGGAAATGGCCGAGGCGACCCTCAACCGAAACTTGTATTTTCGTGAGTTGTTCCGTCTGCAGGCCGACTTGGTCAAGATGCAGGAATGGCTTGTAAAATCCGGCCACAAAATGGTGGTGATTTTCGAAGGCCGGGATGCTGCAGGCAAAGGCGGGGTGATCAAGCGGATCACTCAACGGCTCAATCCACGGGTGTGCCGGGTGGCGGCACTCCCCGCACCCAACAATCGTGAGCGCACGCAATGGTACTTCCAGCGCTATGTCTCCCACCTGCCGGCCGCAGGCGAAATGGTGCTCTTTGACCGCAGTTGGTATAACCGCGCCGGGGTCGAACGGGTCATGGAATTCTGCTCCGAGGAGGAATATGAACAGTTTTTCCACGATGTGCCGGAGTTCGAAAAAATGCTCGTCCGCTCCGGAATCCAACTCCTGAAATACTGGTTCTCCATCAGCGATGATGAGCAGGAATTCCGGTTCAATTGCCGGGTGCACGATCCCCTCAAACATTGGAAACTCAGCCCCATGGACCTTGAGTCACGCCGCAGGTGGGAAGACTATACAAAAGCCAAGGAGATTATGCTGGAGCGGACTCATATCCCCGAGGCCCCATGGTGGGTTGTTCCGGCGAATGACAAGAAAAAGGCCAGGCTCAACTGCATTCTTCACCTCCTGAGCCAGGTCAACTACACGCCGGTGGAATATTCCCCGATTGTTCTCCCACCGCGCGAACACCACGAGGACTACACCCGGCTGCCAGTGCCCGACGAAATCATTATCCCGCAAAAATACTGACCGCCCAAGACATGGCAATCCACCGCACTTTTCAACGGGGATCCCCGGCACCCCGGAGTCGCGAAGATGCCACCTCCATAAAAGCAGGAACTCAGTCCTGACGCCCCGGCGTTTCCTCAAATATGAGTTACCGCTACACCTCCTCAAAACGAATATTCGGCATCCCGCTGCTTTCCATTGCCTATGGTCCGCAGCCTGGCAAAAACCAAAGGCAGGGACATGCACGGGGAATTATTGCAATAGGAGATGTTGCGACCGGCTTCATTGCCTGCGGTGGTGTTGCCCGGGGTTTCCTTGCGTGCGGCGGTGTCTCTTTGGGAATTATTTCCACCGGGGGCGTTTCCATCGGTGCCTTGTCAGTTGGCGGTATTTCCACAGGCGCTCTGGCCATCGGCGGCATTGCCACCGGCCTTAAATCCGTGGGTGGTGTTGCCTTTGGTGTCTTCTCTGCCCTGGGTGGCGTCACATTCCAGGTTTTTTAAATCAACGAATTCCCGATCGGCATTGGCTCCGGAATTTTCAATTTTGAAGAAAAAAAGTTGATGATTTTTTTAAATATGACATCATGACGTCATATTTATTCAATCTGGACAAATCCATGGCAAAAAAAGATAAAAAATCGAAGAAGAACACCTCGTTGCGGTTGAGGCCTGAAGTTTTGAAGGCACTGAAGCGGCGTGCGATTGATGAAGACAGCAGTGTGCAGAATCTCGTCGAAGAATTGATTGAGAATTATTTGGAGGAAAAGAAGTAAATGGGCTCACTCTGGATTGATGTGATTGGCCCGGGGGCGATGGGGTGCCGCGTTCCTGTCGAGGTGGAGAGTCTGCGAGGGAGTCTTCCCATGGGCTTTGTTTTAAAGGAGAGGGGCTCGCAAGTTTTTTCCGTTGAAATTTTGGACACCTACTCCTGGGGCCTCTGGGGCTCCGGGCAGATTCTCTTTCGTTGCAATGCAAGTCTGACCCTTTGGAGTCAAGGAAATGGATTGGTGACAGGCCAGGGAGCAGCACCTGCGGAGGGCGGATTCTTCTGGTGGAACCTCAGGGAGTCGGATTTCCGTGAAGCCCTTGGTGAGGCGTCCGGGATCAGGAAGATTGAACCGGTAATCTCTCTTGAGATTGATCGGCGGGAATTTGAGGTTTCCAATGGCGAAGGCAAAGTGGTTTATCGGTTTCTATTGGGAACGCTTCGTGGCAAAGAGGGAAGCGGTGTGGGAATATTTCAGGGGCGGCCACTGAGGGGTTATGTTCAGGAGGCGAATCTTTGTACTAAGGCCTTGGAAACGCTTTGCTCGGAAGAGACACCTCAGAATCTTTTGGAAGGCCTTCTGGCTGATGCAGGAATCACCCCGCATTCTGCCGGAAAGAGGCCAAAGCCTGAGATTGACCCGGGGTTACCGAGTGCAGAGGCCCTGTGCCGGGTCGTTCGCCCCGCACTTGAACTCGCCTGGGGCAATGAATCCGGGATCATCCGCGATACCGACACGGAGTTTTTGCATGAATACCGCGTGGGATTGCGGAGAGCAAGATCGGCACTGGCTCTCATGTCCGGTGTCTATGCAAACTCCGAGGTTACGTTAATCCGTGAACAACTCGGACGCATGGCTTCCGCAACGAATCGCCTTCGGGATTTTGATGTCCATTTGCTGGAAAGGAGAAACTATGAACAAGCCGTCCCCTCAGTTTTGTCTCCTGCCGTGCGCGGGTTGTTCGACGGCCTGGCTGCGGAACGCGCAGCGGAACATGCCCGCGTTGCTTCGGCATTGCTTTCCGAAAGTCACCAGCGCTCGAAAACCCACATCTCAGGATTGTTTCTTCTGCCTGGGGGCCTGCCGCCCGGCGAGGAGGCAGAAATTCCAGTTGGGGTTGCTGTTGCCTTGCGGCTGGGACGGCGTTACCGAAAGATCAGGAAACTTGCCGCCCCATTGAGCTTCGACGCGCCCGAGAGCGAGTTGCATGCCCTGCGCATTCAATGCAAAAAATTGCGCTACCTTCTCGAATTTTTTTTTCCCCTGGTGCCGGAGACTTCGGCTCTTTTGGAACGTCCCCTGCGGCGTCTTCAAAACCGTTTGGGAGCACTGAACGATGCGGCCGTGCAGCGGGAATTTTTATTGGACCTTTCGAGAAGTCGCGGCAACGAACTGCGCTCCGATCATGCTGTGGCCATCGGAGCTCTGGTCGGCATTCTTCACACGCGGGGCGCGGCGTTCCGCGTGGGTGCCCTCCGCGCACTCGAAGCCCTCACAACACCATCTCTTGAAAAAGCCGTGCGGCGCAGTCTCGCCCGGCCCACAAATTTATGAAAATCTTTGCCTCCTATAGTATCAAAGGAGGGGTCGGAAAAACGTCCCTCTCCGTTAATTTGGCTTATGCCTTCCGGTGTGCCGGTCTCCAGACCCTCCTTGTGGACTTGGACCCCCAGGGAGCTGCCACCTTTTACTTCCGGGTCGGTTCTGCGGAAAAGTTTCCCCTGCGCGGCGAGGGATTGAGTGTGCCCGATCTGCGAAACGCGATTCGGGAATCCGACTATCCGGGGCTCGACATCCTGCCAGCAAGTCCCTCCTACCGGAAATTTGACATCGCGCTCGATGGGATGCGAAAATCACGAAAGCAACTGCGGTTTCTTATGAATGACCTTGCGGCGGAATATGATGCTGTGATCCTCGACTGCCCACCGGGCCTGACCCTGCTGGCAGAAAACATTTTCCGGGCGAGTGACTTGCTCCTTGTTCCTGTGATTCCAACAGTTTTGAGCGGTCGCACACTGGCCCAAGCCTACGCATTTTTTTCTGACCACGAACTTCCCTCAGAAATTATCCGGCCCTTTTTTTCGATGGTTCAATTGACCCATCGCATGCACGGGGATTTGATGGCTGAATTGCCGGGACAATTCCCGGCATTTCTTAAGTCTGCAGTGCCCCATGCGGCAAGCGTCGAAAAAATGGGAATCCACCGCCGTCCAATCCAGGCGTTTGACCCCGATTGTCCCGCCGCCCGCGCCTACGAGGCACTTTCCAAGGAAGTTCTTGCTCTGCGCGCACGCGCATAAACCCATGGAAATCGAACGCAAATTTCTGGTTGCTGACATTCCAACCGAATTCGGCAAATTGCGCTGGCGGCATCTCAGACAAGGCTACCTCTGCCATGATGGAAATCGGGAGGTCAGAATCCGCGATGATGCCGGAACATACCTCCTCACCTGCAAAGAAGGCGAGGGACTTGTGCGCGGAGAAACCGAAATCCGCATCGACCGCCGTCAGTTTGCCAGCCTGTGGGATGCAACCGGGGGCCGCTGCCTGGAAAAGCAAAGAGCCAAAGTTCGATGGGACGGTTTCCTCATTGAGATCGATCGTTACCTTGGCAAGTTGGCTCCTCTTTGCATTGCAGAGGTCGAATTTCCCTCCCTTCAAGCGGGCGAGCAATTCGTTCCTCCCTCCTTCTTTGACCGGGAGGTGACCGGAGATGACGACTACTTCAATGCGTCTCTTGCCCAGCACGGATTACCCTTTGCGGCAGGAGTGGCCTATCAAGTCGGTGCCGTGCCCTACCTCTGGCGCCAAGGACGACTTCATCTCGTTGTTGTTACAAGCTCCTCCCAAAACCGCTGGATACTCCCGAAAGGTTGCCTGGAACCTGACATGACACCCAGGGATGTTGCCCTTTTGGAAACAGTCGAGGAGGCTGGCGCCCTGGGAAGCATTGTCCCGGGACGCCGGGTTTCAATCCACTCCAAAGGCCGCCAACCAGTCCGCCTCTACCCTCTCCATGTTTCCGCCCTCCTCAAAAAATGGCCCGAATCCAGTCGCCGCCAAAGAAAGGTCCTTCCAGTCGAAGCCGCCCTTGCTCTTCTCAATGACCCCCTTCTCGCAGAAGCTGTTCACAAGCTCCTTCCTGAGAATCAGGAAGTGGTCGGCGTTAAAGTGTAAAAACGATGAACCCGAGGAATTAAATCGTGCCGCAGATTCGCCGTATGGACACGAATCAGAATGAGTGGAACGAATCGCTCGCCTCATCCTTTTTGCTGAATACACGGTTTGCTATAACCACCTGATGTCACCATCCGGGCAGGCGATGCGGCAATGAGAGTTTCGGGGGTTCCCCTGAGTCATGAGCTGCGGTTATAGCAAAGGTTCGATCTCCGCCAGCATCGTGCGCAGATGCCCGGAGGTCTGATGGAGCTCGCACCAGCGTGTGATGTAGTCCATGTCCAATCTGGCGGGCGTCTGCACCGCGAGCACATCCCTGGCGTCCTCCAGATCCTTGGGCCGGCCCCAGCGCAGCTTTTGCACGACCACATCTTCCGCCGTGGGCAGAAAGACCTGTCGCTTGATCTGGCCCGACCACTCCGCCCGGCGACGTGAAAACCGCTCGACCACGAACGGGTCCATGCCCAGTTCGAACATCTCCACGATGAAGGGCGGTTTGCTCTTCGCGGTCAGGATGTGGCGCAGACTGCCGGTCAATGTCTCGAAAGTGACCTGCGGATCGAACACCACCACATCGGCGAGCCTTTCCTCCAGTCGTTGCAGTGGCTCGCGT
>JBGSVX010000288.1:0-1975 GCA_041752795.1 Terrimicrobiaceae bacterium | reverse complement strand
GGCTCCGGCTGGTTGGAGACATTGTTCAACATCACGAGTCCCGCAGGGATCATTTGGGTTGCTCTGGGGTTGGGAGGGCAGTTGCTTTTTTCCGGGCGCATGGTGGTCCAATGGATCAGCAGCGAAAAAAGCAAACGTTCGGTGATTCCGGTATCCTTTTGGTGGATGAGTCTGATTGGTGCGACCATGCTTCTGGTTTATTTTATTTGGCGTCGAGATATTGTTGGAATTCTGGGTCAGGCCACCGGATGGTTCATTTATATCCGGAACCTTGTGTTGATTCGCAAAGCCAAGGGTGCCTGATCCCTTATGATTTCTCCACCGGCAGAACTGCATGACCCGCTTCGCAAGGCGGGGTTCCGCCTTCGGATTCGCAGGGCGGCAGGGTGGAGTCATCGTTTGCTGGGCATGCTGGTGGCAGTTGCCTGTGTTTGTGTGGTGCTGGGGGCGATTTCCCCACCTGCTCTCAGCATCTTTTTCCGAATTTTCACCGTCTTGCTGGCATCCATTGCAGCCTTGGGGTTGCTACTGCCGCTTGTTTGGCCCACCCCGACACGCAAGTCCGCTGCCGCGCTGGATTCTGAATGTGGGCTTCCCGATTCGTCTGTGGCCCTGCTCGAACTCCCGACCGACGGCAAATGGGGTCAGGCATTGCTCAGCGACAATCTGCGGCGGATTCGATCTGCGAGTTTTCCCTCATTGAAAAATGAAATGCGAGCGGTGGCTCTGACCGCCCTTGTTTGTGTGGTGCTGATCCTTTCTTCGGCGATCTGGTTTCCTGCGGTTCCCGAGCCAGTCGCTGCGGGACCAAGCCCGGAATCCCTGGTTCCATTTGAAGATGTCCTCAAGGATTGGACCGCAATGGTGGATTCCGGCACGGCTCCTCCCGAAATCCAACAGGCCACCAAAGAACTCAAAGCTGCGCTCGAAGACCGTCAAAACAAGCCGGGGGTCAGTTTATTGAAAATTGGAAAATTAGAAGATCGCATTTCGCAGCAAGTGTCCGCCGTTGAAGAATTGAATGCGCTCCTTCCGGCCTTGGCTGAGGCGCTTGGAGCGACCACTCCCGGAGTGGCCGATGCGCTGGCCAAGGGGGACCTTTCAAAAGCCGCCGAAAGCCTCTCTGCGGCTGCCCGGTCGGCGGTTCCTCTCACCCCCGGTGCGGCGGAGGCCATGGCGAATCTGGCACGTCAGCTTTCTGCCGCAGGCATGGAACAACTGGCCGGCGCGGTGCGATCTGCCGCCGATTCCAAGTCCGACCAAGAATCCCAATTTGCCATGCAGAACCTCTCGGAGGCTCTCTCCGATGCAGAGTCCAAACGTCAGGCCCAAAAAATGATGGATCTTGCCAAGATGCAAATGGCGGCTGCGCGTCAGGGCATGAGCGGATCGAAGGAGGGCTCGCTCAGCGAACTTCCCAAGCTCTCGGAGAGCGGGAACCGGGGTCAGGGTGCCGGGGCCGGAACAAACCCCGGGGGCGTTCCGCTCGGCGACGCGCGGACCGAACCAAGTCTCTTGGCGCCGCTGAGCGGTCAGGCCGATGCCGGAGGCGAGACCCACGTGGAAGTCCTTCCTTCGAATGAGGGAAGTTCGGAATCCGCATCTGTGAGCGCAAAACCGGTGACCCCCATCGCAGGCCAACTCTCCGAAGAGGCCATTGAGACCGAGGCTTTGCCGGTTGCACATCGTGCCACGATTCGGCGATACTTCGAAACCATCCGCTCCAAACAAAAAACTCCATGACCCCGTCCGACCCCGCCTTCGCCGAAGAATTCCGCAGCAAGATCAAACGCCTTGAGACCGAGGTGCGCAAAGTGATCGTGGGTCAGGACGATGTGTTGGAACATGTGATTGTTGCCATTGTGGCGGGGGGCCACGTGTTGCTCGAAGGCGTGCCCGGTTTGGGAAAAACCATGTTGGTGCGATCTCTGGCTTCGGCGCTGACCCTGGAATTTCAACGCATCCAATTCACTCC